>JAHDPQ010000052.1 GCA_018434245.1 Oscillospiraceae bacterium | reverse complement strand
GTGGAGCTTCCATCCTGAAAGTGCAGCGTAATCCATTCGCTTACAATTTTTTTAGCAAGCTCTATACCGATTACACGCTCGCCTAAACACAATACATTGCCGTTGTTGCTAAGAATCGAGCGCTCGGCAGAAAAGCTGTCGTGACAGACCGCTGCGCGAATTCCTTTAAATTTATTGGCGGCCATGGCCATGCCGATACCGGTGCCGCAGACAAGGATGCCCCGCTTCTGGTAACCGCTTTCTGCAATCCGCTGGCAAACGCACTTGGCAATGGTGGGGTAGTTGGTGGGGTCCTCGGCACTATCGCAGCCCATGTTTTCCACCGTTACGCCTTTCTCCTGCAACAGTGCAATCAGAGCGTTTTTCATATCAACCGCTGCGTTGTCGCAGCCGATGACAATTGTCATGGTATGGCCTCCTTCTCGTTACTGGTTTGCAGCCGTAATCACCTTGGGTGCTCAATCCGGCCATTTGGATAAGGAAATTTGGAGCGGTTCATTTTCGCGGGCTGCTTCCTCCAGAGGGATGTTGTTTGAAGTGGCGGTGACGGCTGCCATAACTGCTTTGGCACCCTGGCAGGCTCCCTGTGGATGACCTTGCACTCCTCCGCCGATGCCGATTACAACATCACTTCCCAGTTCATTCTGCACAAGCGCCTGATTGCGGGGGGTAATTCCTCCTCCCACTGTGGTCAACAGCGGAGGAATATCACCCATTGGCAGACGTTGGGCCTGTACCGTGCGAAAAAAATCGTACATGGCAGCGCAGTCCCCGTGGTTGGGGTACATAGTCATCATGGCATGAGCTCCAGCCAGACGGGGCAGCGTACCCAGAAAAACGCTGTTGGCAATGCCGCCGTGCTCCCAGCCAAGTACCCCCACCCCTGCGTAGTGGGCCATGATAAACAGCCGGTCGCCAAATTCCTCACACAGTTCAGCCAGAGTATCCAGCCCCGCAAATACAAAGTTGACCAGACAAGCCTTTGCCCCCGCATCCAATACCGCCTTGGCATTTTCCCGCATTTTGCTTGGCGACGCGGTGATGTTGGGCAGGTAAACCGTGGTTTTCCCAGAATACTGGGACGCAGCGTCCGCTGCCTTTAAATACGCCTTCGTCCGTGCGGCCACCGTATTATAATTGGGAGAACCCAGCAGCTCATCATCCTTAATCAGGTCCATGCCGCCCTTTGCCACTTCAAAAAATAACTTCGCGCCCTCATTAGGGCAAAACCCAAGGCAGGGTTTGATCATATTCAGCACCAATGGGCGATTCGTCACACCGGTTAGCTGGCGGAGTTGGGCCATTCCCTGCCTGGGGCCCGCAAAGCCGCTGCTTCCGGTAAAGGAAAGATCCATAAGGCGGGTATGTAGCGCAGTGGAAACATCATTGCCCACAAGGGATGTCAGCAGCATGGCAAGGCTGCCCCCAAAATTGACACAGGGAAAGGCCAGCCGCAACAGGAATACTTGCTCGCCGCAGACTTCACCGGCGGGAATAACATCCAGCACCCGCGCTTGGGAGCGCTCCACCATTTCGGCGGTGATGCCGGGCACCTGAATCCATGTGCCCACGCTCTGCCCCACGGCAAACGCCCCTGCCTTGTCCAGGATATTGCCGTAGTCAGCGCCGTAGACCAGGTAGGTTGCCACGGCGTAATCCCCCTGCAGATGCTCCATGCGGTCAAAGGGGTAACAAAAGTATCCGGGCATGGCTACTCCTTTCTGCGGCGTGCCAGTTCGTCCGCCATGGCTCGGGCAGCCTGTATGCCAAAGGCTGCATCGTTTACATTGCCCTCAATTTGCTGCACCCGCACTCCATTGCCGATCTGCCCGCAGATGGCGGAAAGAAGAGCATTGTCGGTTTCGGGGCTGTAGAGGTTTTCCCCCGGGCGAGTATTGCTGCGCATACCAAGGGTAGGCAACAGCAACCGGACGCCTTTTCGAGCCAGGTTGAGCCTCTGCGCAAAAATGGTTCCAATCTGCACCGCCTCGTCCGGCAGAATTTTAATGTGGGCCAGTGTGGCGTTGTGCATGTTGCTGACCCTCTGCTCCATACGGGGTGGAAAATGGTCCTTGTCAAAATCGATGAAGTCAAGGCCTCCCACTGATACCACCATGGGAACCCCCAGCCTTGCGGGCCTGATCAGGCGATCGGCTGCGCCGTAGGAAAAGCCGCCTCCAAAAAACTCTGCCGTGATTTCGTGGGTGGTAAGATCGAGAATGCCGTCCAGCATCCCCTCCTCCGCCAGCTCCTCCATAATTCGGCCGCCAACCCCGGTGGCGTGGAAACCCACCGCCTCGATGCCGAGGCGGTCCAGCTCCTCCACGGCGGCACAGGCTCCGGTGTTGGTCACACCCATCAAGGTGATACCTACCAGCGGACGTGTCGGCTTTTCCACTGCCTGCCCCCCATGGGTACAAAGCCCGGCCACACAGGCACAGGCGTTTGTCAAAATCACCCGGGTCATACTGTTCAGACCGGTAAAGTCGCAGATAGACGGGATAACTATAATGTCGCGATCCCCTACAACGCTGCCAAAGGTCTTTGCACCGCTGGCAATGGTGGTGGCCATTACCTTGGGAAAGCCGATGGGCAGCGCCTGCATGGCCGCCACCGCAACAGTGGTGTTCTGTACGCCGCCTGCCGCCAAAACTCCGTGGATACGGCCCTGATGATACAGGTTCAAAATACAGAGCTTCACCGCATTTGTCATCAGCTCGATCAGCTCACCTTTGGAGCGGTCTTTGACCTCATCCCAGCACACCCCTGCCCCAAGCACCACTTCCTCCCGGGAAATGTCGGCCTCCCGGGAAGCACCGGGCCCGATGGCCATATCCACCACCAAGGCTTTGATTCCCGCAAGGGCAAGGCGCTCCCGCATGAAGCGGACTTCCTGATGCTTTGTATCACAGCTGGCGATAATCGCGATTGTTTTCATGACCCTTACTTCGTCGCTCCAATCAGAGGATTTTTCTTGATGCGCTCCAGCAAGGCCACATCGTGGCAGAGCAGCAGGTGCTGATTGCTTTTGGCGCGTTGCTTTTGATAGGCAATGCTGTTCCAGGCCTCTACAATGTTGTAAAAACGTCCGGGAGGTGTGATGTCGTAGTGCATTTCGGGAATGGGATTCAGGTTGCCCAGCACAAAGATGGAATCACCGCAGCAGATGTAGCTATCGCCGTCTGCACAGTCCACCTCCACCGATATGTGGCCCGGCGAGTGGCCAAAGGATTCAAAGACACGTACCCCGGGCATGATTTCGCATTCCCCCTCCACCGTTTCTACTGAAAGGCCGGTAAAGGGCGCCGTGACCCCAAGCACCGGATGCTCGTAGGATTTGTAATACAGAGGGATAGGATTGTTGGCAAATTTCCACTCCCGTTTATGAGCGACGAACTTGGCGTTGGTGAACTTTTCCATATAGAACATGTGGTCCCAGTGCAGGTGGGTAAAGACAACAATGTCCACGTCACTGCACTGATAGCCTACGCTTTTCAGCATGCTTTCAATATCCTGGCCCGGCTCCTGCCACGAACCCGGATGATGGTAATCACTTGCACGCTCCGTCCAGGCCATTCCCGTATCCACCAGCAGCAGCTTTTCGCCGCCCTCTACCAGAAAGGTAAACACCGGCAGAGGTACCTTTTCGTTGGGAACGTTTTTCAAAAACGGCTGAGCGGAGTGGTGATAGTGATACTGAAAGGGATTGGTGGGCACATATCCGGTATTGAGAGGGCGAATGGTAAGTTGAGACATAACAATCATTCCTTTGTAAGTATTTCGCCAGAGTGTGTTTGGAAGCCCGCCAAGGTCTCAAACCACGCTCCGGATTGTCATCAAATTATTTATGGGCAAGCATGGGGTTTAGCAGCTTTTAACCTGTGTAGCCTTTACCGGCATCCACAAAGACGTGGAGATTTTCCAGCGGGGTATTCAGGCCAATTTCGCAGCCGGATCCCAACAAAAAGCGGGGATCCTTTCCAACGTCTTTCAGCAGCTCCCGGACTGCGGCGCGAATTTGGTCCGGTGTTCCCATTGCCAGCAGAGCGGGGTCGATGTTGCCGCGGAACACCTTACCGGGAGCTTTTTGCCGCAGGATTTTAATGTCGCAGACATGATCAAAATCAATGATGTCGGAACCATTCTGGGCGATCAGATCCACTGTAGGCACAATATCGCCGCAAATATGCGTGACAGCCTTTGCACCCAATTGATGAATGGCGGCAATCAGATTTTTTTCATAGGGCAAGGCAAACTCCTCATAGTGGCTGCGAGAAATAACGTTGTTTGAGGCGGTGGCATGGCCAAATGCTATGGCGTCAGCACCGGCATGGATCAGCTCCCGGGCGTAGGTGATGGCAACCTGAGTGCAGCGCTCTAGCAGCAGATGCACCGTTTCCGGCTCATCCAGTAACGTCATCAACAACTCGTCCAGCGCCAACACCTGACTTGCCACATTCAGTGGGCCGTTTGTCCAGGCCAGAATATAAGCCTCGTCGCCGATTTGCTCTTTTACCAGCCTGACTGCCTGAATCACCGTCTTCATCGGCTCGGTAGAAAGGGGGTCGGGAATGTCAATGCGCTGGTACTCGTCGGCGGTTGCAAGGAGTGGCTTTTGCAGCTCGGCCGGCCCGGACACCGGGCGCTGGTAAACACTGCCCAGGGCCATCCCCTCGCTGCCGATATCGGTGTGCAGGGATACGCCGTCCCAGCCAAAGCGCCGGTAGGCCTCGATACAGGCCTTTGCCATACAGGCCGGGTCGGTCATATAATCCAGCACCGTCATATCCGGGCAGGCCAGCGTGTTGGAAAAGGCAATCTTGGGGAATATCGGCGTGCGGTCTGGCGTTTCTCCGGCCAGTACCGCCTGGATCCGTTGGCGTGAAGTCATACTACCTCTCCCTTCTGTGGAGTTTTCAGCAGGTTGCGGGATTTTTTGCTTACGGTTTCGTCCCGTCTTCTGGAAGCGGAATCCACCAGCACCATGGTAATGATCACACCGCCCACCACCATAGGCTGCGCCGAGGATGGAATCCCCAGCAGGTTCATGATGTTTACTATCACCGTCAGCAAAATGGCACCGATCACCGTTCCGGAAACACCGCCCTCTCCGCCCAGCATCGAGGTTCCGCCCACCACCACGGCCGCTACGGTTTGCAGGCCGTAGGCATCTCCCATGGCGGCCTCCGCCGCATTCAGCCGGGCAGTCATCAAAAGCCCTCCCACGGCGGCAGACATGGAGCAAAGCATAAATGCACCAAAGACAGTTTTATAGACGTTTACGGCAGAGTAGCGGGCGGCTTCGGCGTTGGAGCCATAGGCATAAATGTCGCGGCCCCAGGTGGTTTTTTGCAGCAGAAAATACGCAATCACCACAACAATCAGGGCAATGACTGATATGACCGGAATGTAACCAATGTACCCGGTACCAAACCAGGTAAATCCCTCTGGCAGGCCAAAAATGACGGCGCCGTTCATGACGATGATGGACATTCCTTTTACCACCCAGTTGGTGGCGTAGGTCGCCACAAAGGCCGGCAGCCCTACCACGGAAACCAAAAAGCCGTTGAGCGCGCCTACGGCCGCACCGATCAGCAACCCGATGGGCAAAATAGCTGCCACAGGCACTCCTATCTTTAAGAACTGGGCGCAGACACAGCCGATAAACGCAGAGGTGGCGCCTACGGAAAGGTCCATGCCGCCGGTAATAATCACCGCAGTAAGTCCTGTGCTGAGAATCAGCAGCGTGCTTGCCTGGCGCAGAATGGTAATCATATTGTCCAGGGTACGGAAGTCCGGCGATGCAATGGAAGAAAGAATGAGCAGCGTCATAAGTCCGGCCAGGCAGAAGAACGAGCGGGAACCTCGAATTTGCTTTGCAATGTAATTCATTATCCTCACCCTTCCTTTAGTCGCCGCGCACACGGCGGACCATGGCATCAATCACAATGGCCAGCATGACAATGACACCGATAATTGCATTTTGATACATGGCCGAAATACCGGAGACATTGAGGCCGTTGCGCAGTACGGTGAGCAGCAGCACACCGGCGATGGTTCCGGAAATGCCGCCCCGGCCTTCCCGCAGGGAGGTTCCCCCCAGCAGTGTGGCAGCCACAGCTTCAAACTCCCAGCCCATGCCAACTACCGGCTGGCCGGATTCCACCCGGCAGGCTGTAATCAGCCCGCAAATACCCGCTAAAAATCCAGCGTAGGCGTACACCTTAACATAGCTCTTGACTGTGTTTACACCGGCCAGCACCAAGGCTTCCGGATTGCCGCCAAGGCCAAAGATGTTTACGCCGAACTTGGTCCGGTATAACAGCAGCCAGGTCAGCGCAAACATCAGCGCTGCAATCCAGACCGGTAGTGGCACAAAGAGGAAGCGGGTTTCAGTGACAAACTGAAAGATGTAGTGAGAAAAATAGATGGAAGAACCTGCGGTTGTCAGTAGTGCAATGCTGCTCACAACGTTCTGCATGCCAAAGGTGGCAATAAAGGGCGGAATTTTCCCTTTGGATACCAGCAGGCCGTTGCACATCCCCACAATGACTGTGGCACAGACCGACAGTGTGGCGGCCAAATAGATGTTGATCCCCGCTTTTGCAAGGCTGACCCACAAAACGGTGACAAGGCTTGCCTGTGCCCCGAGGGATAGGTCGGTGCCTTGGGTGAGGACGATCAGCGTCTGGGCAAAGGCCAGAATCATCAGCGCCGAGGACTGAACAAGAATGTTGCGCAGATTGGCAAGGGCAAAGTATTGGGGCGTGGTGATGCTAAACACAAGAGCCAATACCACCAGCATCCAAACAACAGGAGGCAGCGCCCGCAACCGTGGGCCAAGAGGTGTTTTTACAGCTTGCACATTAGCATTCACAGCAGCTTCCCTCCTTGATGCCCAGCATCATAGCTCCAATGGCTTCGGCGTTAAAATCGCCGGAACCGCGCACACACTCGTTGACGATACTGCCGTTGTACATGACATAAATGCGGTCACTCATGCCGATCACCTCAGGAAGCTCTGACGAGATCATCAAAATGGCTTTTCCCTCCACGGCAAGCTGGTCCATCAGGGCGTAAATTTCCATTTTAGCGCCGACGTCAATTCCCCGGGTGGGTTCATCAAAAATAATAATTTCCGGGTTGTTGCTCAGCCATTTGGCTAGCACCACTTTTTGCTGGTTACCGCCGCTTAAGAGGCGGCAGGGGCGATATATGTCCGGAGAAGCGATGCGGAATTTTTTGCGGTATTCCCCGCAGATGCCGTACATTTTTTTGTGGTTGATGAACTGGCGCGGGAAATAGCGCCGGAGACTGACCGCCATAATGTTCCACGCAATGCTGTCCTTCAGGGCCAGGCCCTGCCGCTTGCGATCCTCGCAAACCATGCCCACGTTGTATTTCACCATGCGAAGGGGGGTATGTTTTCCGGTAAGCTGTTTGCCGTCAATTTCCAAGGTGCCCGACGCAATGGGGTCGATTCCGAAAATCAGCTTAGCAAGCTCGGTACGCCCAGCCCCTACCAGCCCGGCAACACCTACAATTTCACCGTGGCGCACATGGATATTCACGTTTTTAACACGCCCTGCCTTATCGCAAAGGGCGGTGGTTTTCAGGGCGATACCGCCCCGCTGGTTTTCCGAGCGGTGGTACACCTGCGAGATATCCCGGCCCACCATCATGTTGACAAGCTGCTCGCTTGTTTTTTCATAAATGCCTACAGTGGCAATCTTTTTTCCGTCCCGCAGAATGGTGATCCGGTCCCCGATGCGGGCAAACTCCTGCATGCGGTGGGATACGTATACAATGCCGATCCCCGCCGCTTTAAGCTTATGAATCTGTTCAAACAGGGAGCAGATTTCCCGCTCGGACAGTGTGGCTGTGGGCTCGTCGAAGATAATTACTCGGGGCCGGAAGGACAGCGCCTTTGCGATTTCCACCATTTGCTGCTGCGCCACCGAGAGCTTTTTTACCATTTGCGTGACGTTTATGTAGTCGCAGTTCAGGGTTTTCAGCAATGCGCGGGCTTCCTGTTCCATGCGTTTGTGGTCGGTAAGGCCCAGCTTTGTTTTATATTCCCGATTTAGGAAAATATTCTGCGCTACATTGAGATATGGCACCAGGGTAAATTCCTGATACACGGCTGCGATCCCTTTTTCCAACGCGTCGCGGGCACTTTGAAAGTGCATCGTTTCTCCCTGAAAGACAATCTCGCCCTCCTCGGGAATATATGCCCCTAAAAGGCATTTGGAAAGCGTACTTTTGCCCGCACCGTTTTCGCCAACCAGAATGTGTACCTCCCCCGCGCGCAAATCAAAGTCCACGCTATCCAGCGCTTTTACGCCGGGGAACAGCTTGCTGATGCCGTGTGCCGTAAGAATTGTGTCCATCCCAATCCCCTTCCGTCGCGCAGCAGGCGGGGCGGGACAACGCATTGTCCCGCCGGCTGTGCCGTTACTGTGCGTGTTTGCGCGATATCAAATCAACAAGTTACCTATTGTGCCTAGTTCCACCAAGCAATATCCGCCATATACTCCACCACATTTTCTGCGGTGATCAGCGGCTTGTCTACCTCAGACGGGAACGGGATAAAGTACTGGGGCGGCTCGGTGCCGTCGTTCAAGAACTGTGCAATGTACACGGCTGCAAGGTAGGAGGAGCCAAAAGGGTCGGTGTTGTAGGAGATGTACAAGCTGCCGTCATAGATGGCGCTGCTGCCGTCCTGGTTGCCGTCAAACCCACCTACCGTTACCTTGCCTTCAAGGCCGGCGGCTTTAATGGCCTGAATGGCGCCAATGGCCATTTCGTCGTTGCAGCCGATAATAGCGCTGACGCTCTTGTGTTTTTGCAGCAGGTTTTCAGTTACCTGCATGCCTTCGGTGCGCTTAAAGTTTGCAGTTTGAGACGCGACAATTTTGATATCGGGAAACTCTTCAAAGCTTTCCTTGATACCGGCCAGGCGCTCTTGGGCATTTTGGGCACCGGGAGGGCCCTCCAGAATAATGACCTCACCTTTTCCGCCAATTTTTTCGGCAACCGCTTTTCCAACCAGGCGGCCGGTTTCCGTGTAATCAACGCCGGTGCGCAGGAAGGTATCCACGGCGGCAGGGGTTCCAATGGTTGCAATGGGAATATTTTGTTCCATCGCCTTTCGAACGCCGGGCATAATGCCGTTGGTGTCAACGGGAACCAGTACAAAGCCGTCCACGCCTTTTTGGATCAGGTCTTCCATAATCTTGACTTGCTCCTCCACTGAATCGTTGGTAGAAGGAGCCATCAGGACTGCCTCAAACCCCATATCCTCAGCGGCCTTTTGAACACCGTTTAAACAGCCGACCATGTAGGGGTTGGTGGAGTTTTTGACAATGCAGGCAATGGTATATTTTTCATTGGCTTTCAGGTTTGTTGAAATGCTTGCGCCAATTCCGGTGGTAGGCAGTTCAATGTCGGCACCCTGCGAGGGGGACGCCTGGGAAGAGGATGCATGAGGTTCCGCGCTGCTTGGGGCTGAAGGCGCTGCGCTGCTTTGAGCGGGCGGCTTGGAGTCCTGAGATGCCTTTCCGGATGCCGGTGGAGTGGAGCATGCTGTAAACATCGTGATTAAAAGCGCTGCTGATAGAAGAATGATGCATATCTTTTTCATCGTTGGCCCCTCCAGTTCAATAATCGGATTTTGGATCCATTATCCTGTCCGTTAGGTCTATTATACTATTCATCCTAAAAAAATCAATGGTAGCTATTATAAAATATCTATTTTTAGTCAATCGTACGAATTTAAGCAATTTCTTTCAGCGATATCACCAAGGTAAAAAATAAGGCGAAATCAACGTCTTCCCTGAAAATATGAAAGCAACCCCCTTACATGCTGGGCTTCCCCCTTGCTTGGAACTGTTATGGCGATCCCATAACAGTGGGACCGCCTTGCTTTTTAAAAAGAAATCGTCAGCCACATTTTGGCAAGGGTTATGTCCCTTTCTCGCATTCTTTTCATAAATAAAGCAGGGAACGAATTTCCGGGCAAAAAAACCGCCCCCGGAAAGCAACGATTCAGAAAGTTGCTTTCCGGGGGCGGACTCAATGCAATGGATGTTATGGATTGGGCAAAACTGCGTGGGTCTGGCCTTCTCCGCTGGCGTCGTCCCGCACCGCTACCACCTGATAGGAGTCCCCTGCCTTCTTCATGACATACACCATGTATTTATCCGGCTGAGGGTTTTCCCGGTCTCCCCGTAAATTGGCGGTATAGGCGCCGGTGGGAGGAATATACCCCACCCGGACGTGATAGAGCTCACCGTTTTTTTCGATGCTCTCCACCCGGGGAGAGTAGACATAAAGCTGAATGGTGATGGGTACACTGTAGGTTTGCCGTTCCCCATCGTAGAAGTAGGTATTTTCGTATTCGCCGATGGTTTTGTGCTCCAGGGTCACCTCGGAACCAAAGAGCTTGGCGGCTGCCACATCCAAATCCGAAGCGGGCACCAGCATTTCCTGATTTTCATCAATGCCATAAACCTGCCCCTTGGCGTCCAGCAGGGCATGCCACATGCAGATGTAGAGCATTTGTGTTTTATCGATGTCGGTAGCCCGTTCAAAAGGCACCGTATCAAACATCACCAGGGGACGGACAACGTCCTCCAGTTTATCTTTTTCCCGGGAATTGTCCAGCACCCGCCCGGTGAGGAAGATGCTGGCTACCACCACGACAGCCAGCCCGATAAACGCCAGCAGAAGGAATAGTCCGCCTATGGGGGCTGCGTATCTGCGTCTTTTAGGTCTTGCAGCAGGCATGTAAATTCTCCGTTCTCTGCTTACAGGATGGATTCCATCAGCGGATTTGACCGTTACCGCCGATGATATACTTATAACTGACCAGCTCCCCCAGGCCCATGGGGCCCCGGGCATGAAGCTTTTGGGTGGAAATGCCGATCTCCGCCCCCAGACCAAACTCTCCGCCATCGGTAAAGCGGGTGGAGGCATTGACGTATACCGCCGCGCTGTCCACCATGGAGGTAAACTTCCGGCTGCTGTCCAAATCCTTGGTGACAATAACCTCCGAGTGGTGGGAGGAATAACGGGCGATATGGGCAACAGCTTGGTCTAAATCGGCTACCACCTTCACCGCGAGAATGTAGTCCAGAAACTCGGTGGCGTAGTCCTCCTCGGTGGCGGTAGTCACGCCGCCCAGAATCTCCCGGGTCTTTTCACAGCCCCGCAGCTCCACGCTGTATTGATCCAGCCGTGCCTTGACCAGAGGCAAAAACTCCCCCGCAATGTTCTGATGGACCAGCAGCGTTTCCAGGGCGTTGCAGACGCTGGGCCGCTGGGTCTTTCCGTTTTCCACAATTCGCACCGCCATCTCCAAATCGGCGCTCTCGTCCACAAAGGCGTGGCAGTTGCCTACCCCGGTTTCGATCACCGGGACGGTGGCGTTTTGCACCACAGCCTGAATGAGGCCTGCCCCTCCCCGGGGGATGAGCACATCCACATATTGGTTGAGCTTCATCAAAGCCGTAGCGGTTTCCCGGGCAGTGTCCTCAATCAGCAGCACCGAGTCGGCGGGAACGGCAGTCTCTTTGAGAGCCGCCTGCATCACCTGAGTCAATGCAAGGTTGGAGTGGATGGCCTCTTTTCCGCCCCGCAGAATGCAGGCATTGCCGCTTTTGAGGCAGAGGGCGGCGCAGTCCACCGTCACGTTGGGGCGGGATTCAAAAATAATCCCTGCCACCCCCAAAGGCACCGTGACCTTGGTGATGGAAAGGCCGTTGGGCCGGCGACTGCCCTCCCGCACCAGGCCCACCGGGTCGGGCAGGGCAACCAGCTCCCGGACAGCGGCGGCTATGCCGCCAATTCGCTCCCCGCTCAGCCGCAGACGGTCCTGCATGGCTTTGGTCATGCCGCTTTCTTCGGCGGCGGCCAAATCCTTCTGGTTGGCGGAAAGAATTTGGGAGGCGTTTGCTTCCAGAGCATCGGCAATGGCCAGCAGGGCGGCATCCTTTTCCGCCGACGAAAGCTGGGAAAGTACCGCTCCTGCCTGTTTGGCCCGCATACCCAGCGCCGTTAACACATCCATCAGCCCATTCCTTTCTGACTGGGAAGCCTTTTGCCAGTAGTCTTTGCCTTTGGGCTCCCCTTCATTCTTTAAGGCCGGAAGTCCGGGCCAAAACACCCGGTCTTCCTTTGCCTCATGACTGTTATCTTATGCCTGAGCTTTGAACACCGTGCCCACCGAGACTCCTCCAAACAGATCGTAGAGAAGCTCCGGCTTTTCGCCGTTGATGATAGCCATATCGATTCCGGCAGCGGTTGCAATCTGGGCGGCGTGGATTTTGGTGACCATGCCACCGGTACCCCGGTTAGACCCCACCCCCGAAGCGATGGAGTGAACGTAATCGTCGATGGCTTCCACCACCGGAATCAAGCGGGCCTGCGGATCCTTGCGGGGATCGGAGGTATAGAGCCCGTCAATGTCCGAGAGGAGCACCAGAGCATCGGCCTGCACCAAGGTGGCAACCACAGCGGAAAGGGTGTCATTATCCCCAAAGTTTTCCCCTTCCAGCTCGTCGGTGGCCACTGAGTCGTTTTCGTTGACAATGGGAATCACTCCCATTTCAAAGAGCTGCTCAAAGGTGTTGACGGCGTTGCGCCGCAGGATGGGATTTTCCGTCACATCCCGGGTGAGGAGCATCTGCCCCACTATATGATTATAATGAGTAAAGCTCTGATCATAAAGGTACATCAGCTCACACTGGCCCACGGCGGCGGTGGCCTGCCGCTCGGGAATGGTGGACGGCCGTTCCCTGAGCCGGAGCTTGCCCTTGCCTACCCCAATGGCTCCCGAGGTGACCAGTACAATTTCCTTGCCGGAGTTCTTCAGGTCGGAAAGAACCTCCACCAGCTGCTCCAGCCTGCGTATGTTGATGAGGCCCGTGTCGTATGTCAGGGTGGAGGTGCCCACCTTAACCACAATGCGGCGGGCGTCCCGAAAGGTTTCCATTACCGCTCACTCCCATGCCCGGCCCGGTGTTCTGGCCGGAATTTTTGCTCTTAATATTGTATCAGAAATCCTAGGGTTTCACAAGCAGGACCCGTTACCGGGGCGCAATCAAAATCCCTGCCAAAGCTCCGGCGGCAATGTAGAGCACCGGGTGCTTCTTCCCCTTCAAAATCAGGGCCAGAGAGACGGCAAACAGAGCGGTTGCCCGCCAGTCCACCAAAGAGCGCCAGTTCCCCGTTGCTGCAAAAACATCCCCATGGAGGATGGACACCTTCACCACCGCAAACAGGGCGACGGTAATCAGAGCAGCTACCGCGGGGCGAATGCCGTAAAAGCCTGCCTGAACCAGAGAGTTGTTTTTAAATTTTTCCAGATATTTTGCCACCATGAGCACAATAATAATCGCCGGCATAATGTTGCCCAGCGTGGCAATGATCCCTCCCCAAAAACCTGCCGTATGATACCCCACATAGGTGGCCGTGTTGACGGCAATGGGCCCGGGGGTAGACTCGGAGATGGCGATCATGTTGGTGATGTCCGCCTCGGTAAACCAGTCGTACTTGGGGGCCAGCTCATAAAGGAAGGGCAGGGCGGCCAAGCCTCCCCCAATGGCAAAGAGACCGATTTTAAAAAACTCCAGAAAAAGCAGCAGATAAATCACTGGTTCGCCCCCTCCTTTTTCCCCTGAAGGCTGTGGGCCACAAGACCTGCCGCCAGCGCCAGAATCACCAGCAGGACGGTAGGTACTTTGACAAACAAAGCCAAAACCAGAACCGCAAGGTAGACCGTAATGCCAAAGATATCCTTGATAGCGGTTTTCCAAAGTTTGAGAAGGGCCTGAGTGATCAGGGCGCAGACCACCACTCGAATGCCATAAAAAGCGTACTGCACCATGGGATACTCCAAAAAGTTTTGGATAAACGCGGCAATCACTGTAATGATAAGGATAGAGGGGGTGGCCACTCCCAGAGCGGCGGCGATACCGCCCTGCTTCCCCTTGATTTTGTTGCCGATAAACAACGCGGTATTGACGGCGATGACCCCCGGCAGGCATTGGCCCACTGCGTAGTAGTCCACCACATCCTCGTTGCTAACCCAGCCCTTCTTTTCGATAATCTCCTTTTGAATGATGGGCAGCATGGCGTATCCGCCCCCAAAGGTGACCGCCCCAATCTTAAAAAAAGAGACGTACAGTTCCCACAAAGAATTCACCAATTTCCTCCACTTCCGGGTAGTTGACCTCCTGCACATTGCTCCCCAACAAGGGACCGGAATGGGCTACCCCATTTTGATGTAATACAGCAGAAAAAAAGCGTGCTGTCCGCTCACTTTTCCCGCCCGACTGCGCGATCTGACAACCGCCTTTTTGGTTATCATACCACAAGTTAGGGCATCTTTCCACCTGGCCTAACAGTTTGCCAACATATTCCTAATAAAAAAGGTCTTGCCATGGATTGACTTTGCTTAGGCGGTATGCTATACTTTCTTGACAGTATGGAAAACGGGGACAAACAGCTTTCCATGCAAATATTTTTTTGACCACTTTCTCCAAGGTTTCGTTGGGGGAAAGTCAAGGCCATGCGGACAGCCGGGTCAAATGCCGATTGGCAATTGGTTGCCTTATTGATTGAGTTAAAAGCTCGAATTTTATAAGTTGGTTACTTATAACCAGTGTGCGCGGCACACCAAAACTTGTGAAACGGTCAATAAGAGTGCTGAGAGTGAAAATGTTTGCTTGGATAGACTCTGAGATCCCGTGTCTGCATTTTGAATAAAACAAAGCGGTATTTCCTTTGTCCGCTTTCGCAATAAAACAAAGTCAGTAAACACAAGTAATGGTGCAGTTACGCTGCATTGTTCCTTGTGTTTTTATTTTTTCCGCGCTGCCCGCCCCTCGGGTGCCGGCGAACGGGACTTATATCTTTGCTGGAAAGGCAGGGTGGATGATGTCTGAAAAAACCAAACTTTACGGATTTAACAACTTGACTAAGTCACTGAGTTTTAATATTTACGATGTGTGCTACGCCAAAACGGCCCGGGAGCAACTGGACTATATCGCCTATATTGACGAGCAGTACAACTCCGAGCGGCTGACCGGCATCCTCACCCATGTGACGGATATGATCGGGGCCAAGGTGCTCAACATTGCCCGGCAGGATTACGAGCCTCAGGGAGCCAGTGTCACCATCCTCATTGCCGAGGGGCCTATGTTTCCCACCCCCCGCTCGGAAACCATTCTGGGGCACCTGGACAAAAGCCATGTCACCGTTCACACCTACCCGGAATACCATCCAGAAAACAGCATCGCCACCTTTCGGGTGGATATTGATGTCGCCACCTGTGGGGAGATCACTCCCCTTTCCACACTGGATTACCTCATCGGCAGTTTTGATTCTGACATCATCACTATGGATTACCGGGTGCGGGGCTTTACCAGAGATGTAGAAGGGCGCAAGCTATTTTACGACCACAAGATCACCTCTATTCAGAACTATATCGACAAAGCCACCCTGCGCAAATACGATGCGGTGGACATCAACGTCTATCAGGCCAATCTCTTTCACACCAAGATGCTGATCAAGGAGATTGACCTGCAAAACTACCTGTTCAACACCGATGTGTATGAGCTGCCCCCCAAGATGCGGCTGGAAATTCACGATAACCTGCGCCGGGAAATGATCGAAATTTTTTCGGGCCGGAACGTCTTTTAACCGGGGTGCCAGCCCCGCACCCTGTTGACACTGACAGGGTTAACAGGTATAATTTACCTAATATCCATAAAAAAGGTTTATAAAGCAGGAAATACTGATGAAGCGGTTTTTGCTCAAAAACTTACAACATACCTTTTGCTGCAGACGAATGCTCTACTCCCGGACACATTATTGGTGCGGGTGATTTTGTCGTGCTTTGGCGGGCGCTTTTTGTCTGCCTACAGGTACCGATTTTTAATCGCAGGGAAATCCGCCGGTGTCCGGGAGCTTTTTTCAAATGCTCCGGGCACTTTTTTATGAGGAAGCGCCCTTTCTCACTATGGAATATGAGGTGATAGAGATGAAACTGATTCAAGTGATAGAAGACAAAAAGCCTTCCCTTTCCTTCGAGATTTTTCCGCCCAAAAATAGCGCCGCCTACGAGAGCATTCAGGCGACGGCCCAGTCCATCGCCCAGCTTGCCCCCAGCTACATGAGCGTCACCTATGGGGCCGGCGGCGGAACCAGCGCCTACACCGTCTCTATTGCTGCGGGGATTCAGAACCAGTTCCGGGTACCGGTGATGGCCCATCTCAGCTGCATCAGCTCCACCCGGGAGGGGGTGCGCCATCAGCTGGATACCATGCGCCAAACGGGGATCCAGAACATACTGGCTCTGCGGGGGGATCTGGCTCCCGGAGCCGCTGTGGAGCAAGACTGGGACTACCATTATGCCAGTGAGCTGGTGTGGGAGATTCGGGAGTATGGCGGCTTTTGCGTTGGCGGCGCCTGCTATCCCGAAGGCCATATAGAATCCCCCAATCAAGCGGAGGATATCGCCAACCTGAAGAAGAAAGTGGATGCCGGCTGCGATTTTCTCACTACCCAAATGTTTTTTGATAACAATATTTACTACAATTTCCTATATAAAGTGCGGGAAGCGGGAATTCAGGTGCCGGTGGTGGCGGGCATCATGCCGGTGACCAACGTCCGGCAAATTGCCCGGATCACAGCTCTGTCCGGTACGGTGCTTCCCCAGCGGTTCCGCTATATTCTTGACCGCTTCGGCCAAAACCCCGAAGCCATGAAGCAGGCCGGCATCGCCTACGCCACCGAGCAAATTGTGGACCTGTTTGCCAACGGCGTTCCGGCAGTGCATGTGTACTCTATGAACAACGCCTCGGTAGCCCAAAAAATTCAAGAGAATCTTTCGGAGATCATCAAATGAAGGCAAATGGAAGGGTAGAGTCCATCGAATACCCGGCTTCGCAGCTGGAAGTCCCCCTGCTCAGTGTCTACCGCTATCTGGGGATGGGGCGCACACAGCCGGATGCAGCGCTAACCTCTCTGGCGGAGCAGTGTGCCGGAGAATTTCAGGCCGTTGCCCGATACCGGGCCTGCCGGCTGGTGCTTCCTGTTGCAGTAAAGGGAGAGCTGGTAGATTTTGGCGTCTTTTCCCTTTCCAGCAAAAGCCTTTCCAAAAACCTGTCTGGTTGCCGGCAGGCCATTTTGTTTGCCGCCACCACCGGAGCAGAGGGAGAGCGGCTGCAAAAGCGAACCGCAATTACCTCTCCCGCCAAGGCAGTGGTGCTGGATGCGTTAGGCACGGCGGCCATCGAGCATTTTTGCGACACCCTCTGCCGCAGATGGGCGGCGCAGTTCCCGGGGCAACGACTGCGCCCCCGCTTCAGCCCCGGCTACGGGGATGTTCCCCTGGAGCTGCAAAAAACCCTGCTGTCCTGTCTGGACAGCCACCGCAAGGCAGGCATCACTTTGACCCAGTCCCTGTTAATGGTTCCCCAAAAGTCGGTTTCCGCTATGGTGGGGATAGGATCCACCGGCTGCGAGACCGCTCTTCACGACTGCCAGCTATGCGATAAAACGGATTGCCAATTCCGGATATAGGAGAAAGATATGAATGTTTTAGATTGTATCGGGCAGGGGATTTTTTTTCTGGACGGCGGTACGGGAACCCTGCTGCAGGAGCGGGGCCTTGCTCCCGGGGAGCTGCCCGAGCTGTGGAACCTGAGCCACCCAGGGGAAATCACCGCTGTCGGCAAAGCCTATTACGAGGCAGGCAGCCACGCTGTCTGCACCAATACCTTTGGAGCCAACGCCCTGAAGTTTGACGGCAACGAGGGCCGCCCCACTGTGGAGGCGGTGGTCACCGCTGCGGTCAGCTGCCTCCAAACAGCCCGTAGCTCTGCTGTGGGAGGGCAAGCCCACAAGTTCATCGCCTTGGATGTGGGCCCTCTGGGCCGCCTGATGGCCCCTTTGGGGGACCTTGCCTTTGAAGAGGCGGTGGAGCTCTTTGCTCAGGTGATCCGGGCAGGAGCCAAAGCCGGAGCTGACCTTGTGCTGATCGAGACCATGAACGACTGCTACGAGACCAAGGCAGCAGTGTTGGCCGCCAAGGAAAACTGTGATCTCCCGGTGTTTGTCAGCAATGTCTACGACGAGAACGGACAGCTGATGAGCGGCGCTAGCCCCGAGGCCATGGTGGCCATGCTGGAGGGGCTGAGAGCCGATGTCATCGGCCTTAACTGCTCTTTGGGTCCCCGTCAGATGCTGGAGCTGCTCCCCCGGTTTACCGCCTGCTCTTCCACGCCACTGCTGGTCAAACCCAACGCCGGCCTTCCCCGGCCGGAACAGGGGCACACTGTCTTTGATGTAGGCCCCGAGGAGTTCACCCAAGTGATGGAGGAAATGGTGGGACGGGGCGCTCGGGTTGTGGGAGGCTGCTGCGGCACCACCCCAGAATATATCCGGGAACTGGTGGCGGCTGCGTCGGGGATTGCTCCCCTTCCCGTCACCCAAAAAAGCCGCAGCGTCATCAGCTCCTACACCCGGGCGATCAGCTTTGGTAAGGCCCCGGTGCTCATCGGCGAGCGGATTAACCCCACCGGGAAGAAGCGGTTTAAGGAAGCCCTTCGCGCCCGGGACATGGGTTATGTTCTCAAGGAAGGGCTGGATCAGCAGGAGCAGGGAGTCCACGTATTGGATGTAAACGTGGGCCTTCCGGAAATCGACGAGCCCGCCATGCTGGTGGACTGCGTCCGGGAGCTGCAGGGAGTCTGCGACCTGCCCCTCCAGCTGGATACCTCCAACCCCATGGCCATGGAGCGGGCCATGCGGATTTACAACGGAAAGCCCATGGTCAACTCGGTCAACGGCAGCGCCGAAAGCATGGACGCCGTCTTCCCCCTGGTAAAGAAGTATGGAGGCCTTGTGGTCTGCCTGACTCTGGACGAAGGGGGGATTCCCGAAACGGCAGAGGACCGCTTTGCCGTTGCCAAGCGGATTGCCCGGCGGGCGGCGGAGTATGGCATTGGGGTCCACGACTTGATCTTTGATCCTCTGGCGCTGACTATTTCTTCCGATTCTGCGGCAGCTCAGGTCACACTGGACACCATCCCCCTCATTCGGGAGGGGCTGGGGGCCTGCTGCTCTCTGGGAGTTTCCAACATCTCCTTTGGCCTTCCTCACCGGGATTTTATCACCGCCACCTTTTTTACCATGGCGCTGAGCCGGGGGCTGGACGCCGCCATTTTAAACCCCTACTCCACCGAGATGATGAAGGCCTACCACAGTTATCTGGCGCTGGCGGGGATGGACCCCAACTGCAGCTCCTACATTGCCTTTGCCCAGAACCTGACGGTGGAAACCGCCAGTTCTGCTCCCGCCGCCCTAGGCCAGCGTCCCCCCTCCCGGGAGGGCCTGCAGGGAGCCATCATCCGCGGCCTGCAGGAGGACGCGGCCCATCTGGCCCGGGAGGCCCTTGCCACCATAGAGCCTTTGACTCTGATCAACGAGCAAATTGTTCCGGCACTGGATGTGGTGGGGCAAGGGTTTGAAAACAAGACGGTGTTTTTACCCCAGTTGCTGATGAGTGCCGAAGCCGCCAAAGCCGCCTTTGAGGTGGTGCGGGAGGCCATGCCTGCCACCCAAGGTTCCGGGCCTGCCGTGGTGCTGGCCACCGTCAAGGGGGATATTCACGACATCGGCAAGAACATCGTCAAGGCTCTTATGGAAAACTACGGCTACCGGGTCATCGATCTGGGGCGGGATGTCCCGGCTCAGAGAGTGGCGCAGGCAGCCTTGGACCACGACGTCCGACTGGTAGGGCTCAGTGCCCTGATGACCACCACCGTCCCGGCCATGGCTCAGACCATTGCCCTGCTGCGGCAGCAGTGCCCGGGCTGCAAGGTGGTGGTGGGTGGCGCCGTTCTGACTCAGGAATACGCCGACCAGATCGGTGCCGACCGCTATGCCAAAAACGCCATGGAAACGGTGCGTTATGCAGGTCTGGTGTTTGCCCGGTAGGCAGGGTGCCTTTCCTTCGGCCAGAGGCTCCACTACCGGACGGCATCATGTGAACAGCTCTAGATACAGCACTTGCAGCTTCCTTCTAACTAAGCAATGGCAATAAAAGGCCTTGGATACCGTAGCATCCAAGGCCTTTCTGCCTGCTTTACCGTTGCGACATAGCCTCCCATTCCCAATAAGGCAGCCCAACAGTGATACACACCGGCTAATTGTATGCCGACCGATTTTACGCTATAATATAGCAACGCCTCTCGTGGAGCTCACTCTCCAAGAGGTACAACATATCCTTACCATGGAAAGATGGGGTGTAGCGTTGACACGTAAGCAGCAATATCTTTGTGGGATGAAAACAGGCATCCCGGTGATTTTTGGGTTTATTCCCGTTGGGATTGCCTACGGCATCATGGCCCAGCAGGCGGGACTGCTGGGCGGGGAAACCATCGCCATGTCCATTTTTGTGTTTGCCGGGGCAAGTCAGATGATGGCTGTGGGTATGTATGGGCAGGGGGCTGGGTTTGCGGCCATTATTCTGGCGACTCTGATGCTGAATTTGCGCCATCTCATCATGAGCACCTGTGTCATGAACCGAATAAAGCCTTGCGGTATCGGGTTCAAGCTGTTGGCTGCCTTTGGAGTCACCGACGAATCCTTTGCTCTCTTCACCACCGAGTCCGAAAGTCGGGCCACCCCGTGGTTTTTCCTGGGCCTGATTACCGTGACCTATACCTCTTGGGTGACCGGTTCTTTTCTGGGAGCCATTGCCGCCACCCTGCTGCCCTCCATCCTTTCCGCCAGCCTTGGAATCGCCCTGTATGCCATGTTCATCGGCCTAATGATTCCCGGCGTCAGGGAGAATTTCCACCTGGGCTTTTTGGTAGTGCTGACAGCGGTGGTTAACTCCGCTTTGTCCCAGGTGATCCCGTTTAGCTGGGCACTGATTCTCTCTACCCTGCTGTGCGCAGGTGTTGGCGTTGTATTTGTAAGTTTGAATGAGGAGGAGACTGAGGAACTATGAGAGCCGAAATCCTTGCCCTGATCCTGGGCATGACCGCTGTCACCTATATTCCCCGGGCCATTCCCGCTGTTTTAACGGACAAGCTGCACTTTCGCGCTAGGGTGGAAAAGTTCCTCAAGCTCATCCCCTTTACCGCCATGTCGGCTTTGGTGTTTCCCTCTATCTTCTTTGTGGACGAAAGCCACCCATACATCGGTGTCATCGGGGGATTGGCAGCAATTGTATTGGCGTGGAGAAAACTCCCGCTTGCGGTTACTGTGCTCGGCTCCATAGGAGCAGTCATGGTGGTATACCTGATTGGCCAATAAGATAGCCCCGTTAATTTCTCTTTGCGGCAGCTGTGTATCAACTTCTTTTTTCAACGGTTTCCAAGACACGGTTTTCAGGCAAGAAAACCGTGTTATTTTGTATCCCTTTGAGAAAAACAGTATCGGCCATGGAGTTTGCCTCCCTCTCATTTCTTGAAAAGGCCGAGAGGGTTGTGATAGACTATCGGTATCATATTTTTTTATATTGCAAGGTATAAATAGGCCGGGAATGCTTTCCCGGTTTACTGCGAGGTGGTGGGATTATGGATAACCGCATTGCAATTATTCTACCCAACGATGTTTTGGTCCGTTCGGTGGAGGAAATTCTGGCCCGGATGGATCTGGACTTCCCGGTCTATCAGCTTCAGACGCAGGCCGCCCTAGAGCTTGCCAAAAAGCGCATGGAACAGGGGGCCCAGGCCATTGTCAGCCGGGGAATGACTGCCGCCTATCTGCGGGCCCGGCTGAATATCCCGGTTTGCGAGATCAAATACGACTTTTTTCACTTTGCTACCGCCATGGAAAAAGCTCTTGCCATCAGTGACCGCATTGCCGTCATCGGGTTTATCGAACAATACACTCTGGCGGAACGGGCCAAGAGGTATGTGTCGGAAAACCAGGAGCAAATTCATGTGGAGATTTTGCCCGGCGCCCAATTGGTGGAGCAGGAGGTACAGCGTTTAAGCCGTATGGGAATCACTACTTTTGTCGGGGGGTCTCTTGTGGTGGATACCGCCCATCGGCTGGGCTTTGAGGCTGTGCTGGTGGAAGCGGATGAAAAAGCGGTGGAGGACGCTTTGCAGGAGGCATTGTATGAGCTGCGACTCAGCTACGAACGGGAGGAGCGCTTTATACTGATCCGCTCCATCCTCAACAGCGCATCCAACGGGATGTTTGCCGTGGATTCCACCGGAACCATTACCATTTCCAATCCCATCGCCAAGTTGATTTTGGGAAAGGTGGACGCTTCCTGGCAAACCAGAACCATCCATCAGCTGATGCCAAAATCCATGTCGGCCCACACGTTGGAATCAGGCCGCCCCGTCAACGATGAACTGATTCATTTGGGGGAGAGTATTTTCGCCGTCAGTTCCGCTCCCATTCTGGTGGAGGGAATGTCCAGGGGCGCTGTCTTTACCATACAGGAAGCGGACAAGATTCAAAAGCTGGACTATAAAATCCGCAAAAAGTATATGCAGCGGGGACATGTGGCGGTTAAAACCCTAGAGGACGTCATCGGTGAGAGCGCCGCCATTCTCGAGTGCAAAAACAAAGCCAGACGCTATGCCGGAGTGGACAGCACCGTGCTAATTCTGGGGGAAACCGGAACCGGAAAAGAGCTGTTTGCCCAAAGCATTCACAACCTGAGCGGCCGGGCCGACCGCCCCTTTGTGGCGGTGAACTGCGCTGCTTTATCTCCCAGTCTTTTGGAAAGCGAGCTGTTCGGATACGTCAAAGGCGCTTTTACCGGCGCCCGCAACGAAGGCAAGGCCGGAATCTTTGAGCTGGCTCACACCGGCACTATCTTTCTGGATGAAATCGGGGAGCTGCCTTTAGAGGTTCAGTCCCGGCTGCTGCGGGTAATTCAGGAAAAACAGGTAACCCGCGTGGGTGACGACCGGGTGATCCCGGTGGATGTGCGCATTCTCACTGCCACCAACCGGGACCTTGCACAGGAGGTGGCGGAAAAACGCTTCCGGGTGGATTTGTACTACCGGCTCAACGTTTTGGAGCTGCACCTTCCCTCCCTGAACCAGCGCAGGGAGGATATTCCCCTGCTGGTCCGGTATTTTGTGGAACAAACATGCAGGCAGGCCGGGTTCCCGCCCCCTTCCATACCGGAAGAAGCACTGAATTTGTTTTGCCGCCTGCCACTTCAGGGAAATATCCGCGAGCTTGCCAATCTGGTGGAGCGGGCGTTGGTGGTGGGAGAATTTTCCCGCCTGGACCAAAAGTGCCTTGAGGATGTTCTTAGCAAAATCCGACAGCAAGGCGGCTCCATTCCCCCGGAACCGCCCCGGCGAAAGGTGCGCAGCCTTTCCGAGATGGAGCGGGATGCCATTCTCGATGCCCTGGCCCAATGCCGGGGAAACAAGAGCGCAGCCGCCCGCATGCTAGGCATCAGCCAGTCCACCCTGTGGCGCAGACTAAAGGATGAGAGTATTTCAATGTGAATGTGTCAAATTGAAATAACCCTTTTAGTTTGAATAGATGAATTGGTGTTTGGAATGCCCGCCCCCTTGTTTTTAGCCAAAAACAAGCGAATTCCCATGTTGGCACGGGATTTGCTAGTTAGTAAGATTGGCAAAAGAAAAAACAAGGAGGCGGGTTTTTTATGCAACTCGCATTGGCAGGCCCCTATCCTGCAGGGGTATACGAGCAGGTATGTGCCCTACTGCCGGGCTGGGAGGTCACACGAATCGACACCCAGCAGGAACTGGACACGCAAACCGACCTTGAATTTGTCATCTTGCGCACCTTTAAAATGGACGCTGCTCTGATTGCGGCCAATCCCCGGCTGCGGATGATTCAGCGGTGGGGGGCAGGGTTTGACACCGTGGATATTGCAGCGGCAGGGGAGCGGGGCATTCCGGTGGCGGTGGCGGCAGGAGTCAATTCCCATGCGGTGGCGGAGCACACCATTTTGCTCATGCTGGCTGCCCTGCGCAATTTGGTGCCCATTGCCACCAATACCGCAGCTGGCGGTTGGGACCGAAACAGCTATGCCGGAAGGACCCATATGCTGGCGGAAAAACAGGTGGGTCTGGTGGGCTGCGGAGCCATCGGCCGACATGTGGCCGGGCTGCTAAAAGGACTGGGGGCCAACGTTTTCTACTACGATGCCTTCCGGCTGGACCGGGGCGCGGAGGAAGCACTTGGCCTTACTTATCTGGAGCTGGACGAGCTGTTTCTCCAAAGCGATGTTATCAGCCTCCATCTGCCCATGATGGAGGAGACCAAGGGCATGATAGACCGGCGGCTTCTGGGGCAGATGAAACCCACAGCCATTCTCGTCAATACCTCCCGGGGAGGGCTGGTTGACGAGGAGGCTTTGGCAGACGCCCTCAGGGAAGGAAAGCTGCTGGGTGCCGCTCTGGACAGCGTTTCTCAGGAGCCCTACCCCGCCGACGGATGCCTGCGGCAGGCTCCTAACCTGATCATCACCCCCCATGTGGCGGGCACGGTGGTGGAGCTGAACCTTCATATGGCAAGGCGGGTGTGCGAAAACGTTCTGGCTGTCTGCGAAAACCGGCCCCTATCAAGTCGGGAGCTGGTCAACAGCGCAACCTGTGATTATCCGACGATATAAAGGAGTGTGAGTATATGCGGGAAGATACCTTGAGCTTTCGCTGTTCCATTGTCCGGGGAGGAACCAGCAAAGGGCTGTTTCTGCGAGAAAACGAGCTTCCGCCACCGGGGGAACTGCGGGATAAAATTATCCTGAAGCTTCTGGGCAGCCCCGATGCAAGGCAAATCGATGGTTTGGGGGGAGCCAACTCCCTTACCAGCAAAGTCTGCATCATCGGCCCCTCCCAGCGGGAGGGGATGGATGTGGACTATACCTTTGGCCAGGTGTCGGTAGATAAAGCCAAGATCGACTGGCAGGGCAACTGCGGCAACCTCAGTGCAGCGGTGGGCATTTATGCCGTAGACAAAAACTATGTCAAGGCCACAGAGCTCTACACCGATGTACAGGTGTTTAACACCAACACCAACAAGCACCTGAAGGTCCGGGTTCCGGTGAAGGACGGCCGGGCGATTTCGGAAGGGGATTACGCCATTCCGGGGGTGCCGGGTACCGGCGCGAAGCTACGGGTGGAGTTTTTTGATCCCGCCGGAGGGGTGACCGGCAAGCTGCTCCCCACAGGAAACCCCAAGGACGTCATTGATCTGGGGGAAAAAGGGAAGTTTACCCTGTCCGTTGTGGATTCTGTAACTCCGGTGGTATATCTGCTAGCTCACGAGCTGGGGCTTGCCGGCACCGAGCTGCCTACCCAAGTGGAGGCCATGCCCGAAGTGCTTGCTTTGATGGAGGAGCTGCGCAGCCATGCGGCCGTGCTGGCGGGCATTGTAAAGCGCAAGGAGGATGCTACCGAGCACAGCCCCGCCTTCCCCAAGGTTGGATTTGTCTCCGCACCTCGGGATTATGTCAATCCCGAGGGAAAGCTTGTCAAAGCGGAGGAGGTGGATCTTGTGGCCCGTCTGGGTTCCATGCAGAAGATGCACCGGGCCTACATGATCGGCGGAGCGGTAAGCACAGGAGCGGCGGCTACCATTCCCGGCACGGTGATCTGGGATGTGATGCGCCCTGAGGCCAGAGGAAAGGAAACTCTGCTCATCGGGCAACCCTACGGCGCCATGGAGGTGGATATCTACCGGGAAGACGGCAAAATAACCTGTGAGGGAGTATACCGCACCGCCCGCCTTCTGATGGACGGCATCGCCTATATTCCCCGCGCCTGCCTTGAACTATAACCATATGAGGAGGTTGTGTGATGAAGAAAATCTACTCTGATTTACGTTCTGGTATTCTTTTGTTTGTAATTTCCCTGTTGATGTACTTTGTGCTGATTCCCGCTCAAATCAGTGTAAAGGCTGGCAAAAATCTGGCCGCCGACTTTTTCCCCAAGCTGATGGTAATTGTCTTTGGCCTTTGCGGACTGCTTTTGGCAGCAACCAGTGCCTACGACCTGTACCGCCACCGGGAACAAGCGACCAAAGAGCGGGCCGAAGGCGCCTGGAAGACAGATTACAAGGTGTTTTTGCCTCACGTCATCTTTCTGGTCAGCGCCATTGTGTATCTGGTTCTGTTGCAACATCTGGGCTTTGTCCTCAGCAGCATTCCCTTCCTGATCTTTTTGCTTTGGCACTTTGGCAGCCCCAGTTGGGGTAAGAATCTGGTGATTGCTGTGGTTTATGTGCCCATTGTGTATCTTATCTTCAGCTATGGCTTTCGCATCCGGTTTCCAATGGGACCGCTGGGTTTTTAAGGGGGGAAAGAATATGTCTTTAATATTGGAAACACTTGCAGGCTTCTTTTCCATTCAGGTGGTATTTGCTCTGCTGGTGGGAGTTGCCGTGGGAATCATCGGCGGCGGCCTGCCGGGTATCAGCCCCAGCATGACGATTGCTTTGCTTTTGCCCATTAGCCTTTATCTGCCCACTACCGTAGCCATTGCCCTGATGATGGGCGCTTATCAGGGAGCCATGTTCGGTGGTTCGGTGTCGGCCATCCTTATCAACACACCGGGCACCGCCAGTGCCGCAGCCACCACTTTGGACGGCTACAAGATGGCTCTTAACGGCCAGGCGGGCAAAGCCCTGCTAATGGCTCTGTACGCCTCCTGCACCGGGGGCATTATCGGCACCGTGATTCTGCTGGCCATGGCAAAGCCCCTGTCGGCCGTCACCCTCAAGTTTGGCCCACCAGAATATTTCGGGCTTATGCTTCTTTCTCTAGCGCTGATTGCCGGTATTTCCGGCCGTTCCCTGCTCAAAGGTGTCATCTCCGCTTCCATCGGACTGCTTTTTGCCACGGTGGGTATGGACCCCATCTACGGCAGCAAACGCTTTACCTTTGGCAACATCAATCTGGGCGACGGTATCCAGACTCTTTCGATTTTTATTGGCCTCTTTGCACTGGCGGAAGTGCTCAGCCAGCTTTCCAAGGGCAAGACAGAATTGTACCAAAAGCCCAACACTTTGACGGTGAACGACAAACTGAGCTTTGCCGAATACTGGAGCCAAAAGTATAATATGGTTATTTCCGGTGTGATGGGTGCTCTGATTGGTGTGCTGCCCGGCATCGGCGGAAGCACCGCCTGCTTTGTAGCCTATGCAGAAGCCCAGCGCCGCTCCAAGTATCCAGAAAAATTTGGAACCGGCATCATTGACGGTGTGGCCGCTCCCGAAGCTGCCAACAATGCAGTTTGCGGCGGTGCATTGGTGCCTATGCTCACCCTTGGTATTCCCGGTGATGTGGTCACTGCCATTTTGGTAGGAGCTCTTATCGCCCACGGCATCAAACCCGGGCCCCTGCTGTTTATTGATGACATTGGCAGCGTGTATAAGGTGTACATCGCCCTGATGCTTTCCGTTGTGGCCCTGCTGATCATCGGGCGCTTGGGCATTCCCGTCTTTTCCAAGATTGTCAAACTGCGCAAGGCCGTGCTGCTGCCCCTTATCTTTATCATCTGTGTTGTGGGTACCTACAGCACCCGGGCCAATGTTTTTGACACGATGATGATGGTTGGTTTTGGCGCTTTAGGCTTTATCCTTAACAAAAACGGGTTCCCTATTCCCCCTATGGTTATTGCCTTCGTTATAGGCTCCCAGCTGGAAACCAGCCTGCGGCAAAGCCTTCTGCTTTCCAACAACAGCCCGGTAATCTTCTTTACCCGCCCCCTTTCCTGCGTTTTGATTATAGGTGCCGTTGTCTTTGCAGCCTTTATGGTGCGGCGCAACCGAAAAATGGCAATGAAGGAAGTGGTCGTGATCAACGACGCCGGTGAAGAGGAAGTCCTTTAACCTATAGCCTCAATGGAGCATGCTCCATAACAATAAAACAGTCAGTGATTGATGAAAGGAGTCCCTTTATGAAACGGTCTGTTTTTACCCGCATTTCCGCCCTTGTATTTGCTCTGCTTTTGGCTCTTACCGGTTGTGCTTCCGGCGGTGCTCCCGCTTCTTCCCCTGCGGCCAGCGCTCCCCAGTCTCAGGAAGCGGCCCCCGCCCAGTCTCAGGAAGCAGAACCACTGCCTGCTACTGATTTTCCCACCAAGCCGGTGGAAATTATTGTTGGCTTTTCCGCCGGCGGCGGCACTCATCTGGCAGCGGAGCTGCTGACCCCCGAGGCCCCCAATTTTCTGGGGCAGCCCATTCAGATCACCTGTAAACCCGGTGCCGGCGGCGCGGTGGGAGCCACAGCGGTGGCCACCTCCAAGGCGGACGGCTACACCCTTCTGTACGCCACCATGTCCCTGCCCATTTCCCTGTACATGGACTCTGTTGATTTTGACGCCGACGACTTTGTAGGGGTTGCTCTGGCCAGCGATGTGGCTCCCGCTCTGGCGGTCCGCGCAGACGCTCCCTTCGACACCGCCGAAGAGCTGGTGGAGTATGCAAAAGCACATCCCGGCGAGTTTTCCTGGGGGCATCCCGGTGTTGGCTCCACCCTACACGTACTGGGAGCCAACATGCTCTACGCCATGGATATTGTAGGCGATGTCACCGAAATCCCCTTTGCTGGCACCTCTGAGAGCATCAGCGCTGTGCTGGGCGGACATATTGGCGGTGCCGTCTGCTTCCCCGCTTCCCTCACCGAGCAGGTCAAGGCGGGAGAGCTGAAGATCATCGGTGTTTCCAGCCCCGAGCGAATCGATGATCTGCCTGATGCCCCCACCTTTATCGAGCAGGGCTACAACGCCACCCTCACCTCTACCCGGGGCATCTTTGCTCCTGCGAGCACCCCTCCCGAAGTGCTGGCTGTGCTGGACGAAGCCTTTGAAAAAATTATCACCAGCGAAGATTATGCCCGCCGCGGCGAAACCCTGGGCGAGCCCCCGGTCTATGCCAACGCTGCCGATTTTGACAAAATGTACCGGGAACAGTGCGAAATGATCGAAAAGCTTCTCAAAGAAATCGGGCTCGTCGACTAACCAAAAAGGATTGATTACCATGGCAAACATAGGTTTTCGTATTTTTACCGAAATCAACCGCCCCGAGCGCTCTCTGGTAGAGCGCTTCCGGGGCATCCCCGTGGCCAATATCTGCGACAATATGGGGAGAATTTACAGCGTACATAAAGATATTAAGCCCTACAACAGCATTCCCCTGCTGGGAACAGCCCTGACAGTCAAGGCCCCCTTGGGGGATAATCTGATGTTCCACAAAGCCATCGGCATGGCCCAGCCCGGCGACATCATCGCCGTGGACGGTGAAGGCTGCATTGACCACTCCCTCTGCGGGGAGATCATGATGCGAGAGGCCATCAAGCGGGGAGTAGCAGGATTTTTGATCGACGGCTGCATCCGGGATGTAGAGGCGTTGCGAGACCTCAACCTGAGCGTTTACGCCAGAGGAGTCCAGCCCAAAGGCCCCTACAAAAATGGCCCCGGGGAAATTAACGTCCCCATCTGCATCGGCGGACAGGCAGTGTTGCCGGGAGATATTCTGGTGGGAGACACCGACGGCGTGGTGGTTATCCGCCCGGCAGACGCGGAAGAAGTGTATCTCAAGGCGAAAAAGCACCACGAGATGGAAGAAGGCAAGTTCCGCAACATCGAGGAAGGCACCCTGAATAAATCCTGGGTGGATCAGACTCTGACCCGGCTGGGCTGCGAGATTATTTAAAGGGGCTTACCTCTATGGGACAAAACCTAGTAGAAAAACTCATATCCTCCCACTTGGTGGAGGGAGAAGCGGTGGCAGGCAGCCAGATTGCCATCCGCATCGATCAAACTCTGCTGCAGGACGCTCTGGGAACCATGGCCTGCCTTCAGTTCGAGGCCATGGGGCTGACCAAACCCCAAACGGAGCTTTCTGTGCTGTACGTGGACCACAACACCCTGCAAACCGGCTTTGAAAATGCCGATGACCATCTGTTTCTGCAGACCTTCTGCAAACGGTACGGCCTGTACTTTTCCCGCCCCGGCAACGGCATCTGCCATCAGGTGCATCTGGAGCGCTTTGGCCGCCCGGGCAGAAGCCTTCTTGGCTCCGATTCCCATACCCCCACCGGCGGCGGTTTGGGGATGCTGGCCATCGGAGCCGGGGGACTGGATGTGGCGGTGGCCATGGGAACCGGCTCCTACCGGCTCACCATGCCGGGAGTTATCCGGGTGCTCCTCAAGGGCCGCCTGCAGGACGGCTGCGCCGCCAAGGACATTATTCTGGAGGTGCTACGCCGTCTCACCGTCAAGGGCGGTGTGGGCTACGCCGTGGAGTATGCCGGAGAAGGAGTGGAAACTCTTTCCGTTTACGAGCGGGCCACCATTACCAACATGGGGGCAGAGCTGGGGGCAACCTGTTCGGTATTCCCCTCCGACGCTCAAACCCTGCGGTTTTTGCAGGCACAGGGGCGGGAGGACCAGTATATCCCCCTTACAGCGGACGAGGATGCCCGCTACGCCAAGACCATTGCAATCGACCTTTCCGCTTTGGAACCCCTGGTGGCAGCTCCCCACAGCCCTGACAATGTAAAACCTGTGAGTGAGCTTAGTCACATCAAGGTGGATCAGGTCTGCATCGGCTCCTGTACCAACTCCTCCTACGCGGATTTGATGCGGGCGGCCCATGTCCTTAAGGGGCGCCAGATTCACCCCGGTGTTTCTCTCACCATTTCTCCCGGTTCTCGGCAGGTTCTGACGGCACTGGCGGAAAACGGAGCCCTTGCCCACATGATTCAGGCGGGGGCCCGAATTTTGGAGTGCACCTGCGGCCCCTGCATCGGCGTGGGGCAGGCCCCCAAAAGCGCAGGGGTTTCTCTGCGGACCTTTAATCGTAACTTTGAGCGGAGAAGCGGCACTGCCGACGCTCAGGTCTATCTTTCCAGCGTGGAAACGGCGGTGGCTACTGCTTTGCGGGGAACCATCACTTCTCTGCAAGACATCTGCCCCACGCCCCAGATTGATCTGCCCCAGCGCTTTGTGGTGTCGGACAATCTGCTGATCTACCCTGACCCCGACCCTGAGACCGAGATTGTCCGGGGAACAAATATCAAACCCTTTCCCATGTTTGAGGATATGCCTGGGAATTTACAGGGAAAGGTTCTGATTGTGACAGGGGACGACGTGACCACCGACCACATCATGCCCGGGGGGGCGGATGTCATGCGCTACCGCTCCAACATTCCCCACCTTTCCCAGTTTTGTCTGGTGCGCTGCGACCCCGATTTCCCCGAAACCGCCAAGAAGTACGGCGGCGGCATCATTGTGGGGGGCGAGAACTACGGGCAAGGTTCCAGCCGGGAACACGCGGCATTGGCTCCGGTCTATCTGGGGGTCCGCGCAGTAATCGCCAAGAGCTTTTCCCGGATTCACAAGGCAAATCTCATCAACAGTGGCATCTTTCCTCTGGAATTCGCAAACCCAGCCGATTACAACTCGGTAAAAAAGCTGGACGATGTGAGCATCCCCGACTTATTATCCAAGGTAGAACAGGGACTCCCTTTGGAAGCTCAGATTGGCGGAAATACCGTACCTCTGAAGCTTTCCGTCACTCCTTGGGAGCAGCAGGTCCTTCTGGCCGGGGGGATGGTACGGTTTATCAAAAACCATGGATAAAATCGTGTAAGCATTTGAGATGCAGACGGGTCTCAAGGAAGAGAAAGGGTTTAAAAAAAGCAACCCGGAGCCTTAACACGGCTCCGGGTTGCTTTTAGCTTTTTATAATAGGGACCGGGCCATAGCTTCCACCGTCTCCCCGACGATTTCCTCGGTGTGGGCGGTGCTGACAAACATGGCCTCAAACTGGGCGGGAGCCAGATAGACTCCCTGTTCCAGCATTTTTGCAAAGTAGGCGGCGTAAGCTTTGGTATCGCTTTTCAGAGCGTCCTGATAGTTCTTTACCTCCGATTTGGTGAAGAAGGGGCAAACCAAAGAACCCACCCGCTGAACCGTCACCTTTTTGGGGGCAATCTCAGAAAAACCGGACGCCAACTTTTCCCCCAAGGCGTTGAGGCGGGCGTACAGCTCCGGCTGCTCCTGGAGGATGGAAAGCTGGGCGTAACCCGCCGCCATGGCCACCGGGTTGCCCGAAAGGGTTCCCGCCTGATAGACCGGCCCACAGGGAGCTACCTGCTCCATCAGCTTGCGGCTGCCCCCATAGGCTCCCACCGGCATCCCCGCCCCGATGATCTTCCCGTAGGTGACAAGGTCGGCCCGTACTCCGTAGTATTCCTGGGCGCCCCCCCTTGCCAGCCGGAACCCGGTGATGACCTCGTCAAAGATCAGCAGGCTGCCGTGGGCGTCGCACAAGGCCCGCAGCCCGTGGAGGAATCCCGGCTGGGGGGGAACTACCCCCATGTTGGCCGCCACCGGTTCCACAATCACGGCGGCTACCTCCCCTTTGTTTCCGGCAAAGAGGGCTTCTACGCTTTCCAAATCGTTGTACACCGCCAACAAAGTGTCCTGTGTCACCGCGGGAGATACCCCGGAGGAGCTGGGAATCCCCGCCGTCATCACCCCGGACCCTGCCTTGACCAGCATGCTATCCACATGGCCGTGATAGCAGCCCTCAAACTTGATGATCTTATGCCGCCCGGTGGCTGCCCGGGCCAGACGCAGGGCGCTCATCACCGCCTCGGTGCCGCTGTTGACCATCCGCACCATTTGAAGTTCGGGGACCATTTGGCACATCAGCTTTGCCACATCCACCTCCGCCGGGCAGGGTGCTCCAAAGCTGAGGCCCCCTGACACAGCCTCCAGAACAGCCTGTCGGACTGTGGGGTGATTGTGGCCCAAAATCATCGGCCCCCAGGAGCCCACGTAATCCACATAGGTGTTGCCGTCCAGATCGGTGATACGGCAGCCGTCGGCCTGCCGGATAAACCTTGGTTTCATCCCCACCGATCCAAAGGCCCGCACCGGGCTATTTACTCCACCGGGCAGATACTGCTTTGCCTCCTCGAACAACGCTTGGGAGTGCTCCATCATCCCATATCTCCTTTGACAATCGCTTTTGCAAGTTCCCGGGCGTAGTAGGTGATGAGAATATCCGCCCCCGCCCGAAAGATGCTGACGGTAGCTTCGCACATGGCCGGGTATTCGTCAATCAGCCCCGCCCGGGCCGCTGCCTTTATCATAGCATATTCTCCGCTGACAGAATAGGCCGCCAAAGGAAGATGAGTGGACTGCCGCACCTTTGCAATAACATCCAAGTAGCTCAAGGCGGGCTTGACCATGAGGCAATCGGCCCCTTCCGCCTCATCCAGAGCGCATTCCCGCAGAGCTTCCCGCAGGTTGTGGGGGTCCATCTGATAGCTTTTCCGATCCCCAAAGGAAGGAGCCGAGCCTGCCGCATCCCGGAAGGGCCCGTAAAAAGCCGAGGCATATTTGGCGCTGTAACTTAAAATCCCTGTCTGGGCAAAGCCTTCCCGGTCCAAAGCGGAGCGGATGGCCCTTACCTGACCGTCGGCCATGGCGGAGGGAGCGATCAAATCCGCCCCCGCCTGAGCTTGGGAAAGGGCCGTCTTGGCCAGCAGGGGGAGGGTCTTGTCGTTGTCCAGCACCTCCCCTTCCAAAATGCCGCAGTGTCCGTGGCTGGTGTACTCGCACAGGCAGACATCCCCTATGAGTACCACCTGTGGATACCGCTGCCGGATGGCCCACAGCCCCTGCTGCACCACTCCCTGAGGGTTCCATGCGCCGCTGCCCGTTTCGTCCTTGTGGGCGGGCAGGCCAAAAAGGAGGAACTTGTTTACTCCATGGGCAAGGCTTTCCTCCACTGCCTCACACACCCGGTCGGGGGAGTAGTGGAATTGCCCCGGCAGGGAGGGGATCTCCCGCCTTACATTTTGTTCTTCCACTACAAACAGGGGGTAAACAAGGCTTTGGGGGCTGACTCTGGTTTCCCGCACAAGGCCCCGCAGGGCAGAAAAGCTGCGCAGGCGGCGGGGACAAATGGATTCATTCATGGCTTTCTTCCTCCAATATGGCGGCTAGTAAATAATCGATGGTGGCGTTTTGGGCTTGAATGGCAGCGTACCCCTTTTCCCCGGCGGCCTTTTGGGAGGATGCCCCGATGCAGGCGGCGGTAAAGGGATAGCGGTCGGCCTGTGGGATGCAGGCGGCAAAGCCCTCCACGGTGGAAGCGCTGGTAAAGGTGACCCAGTCCACCTTGCCTTTCCGCAGCAGGGCCTCGGTCTCCTCCCGGTTTTCGGGGCAGAGGGTTTGGGTGGTGTAGCAGGGGATGTCGTCAAAATCGATGCTGGACTGCTCCAGAATTTTGGTGACTTCCGGTGTACCAGCTTGAGCCCGCAGCAGCAGGAGCCTTTCCCCCGGCTGGATGTGAGGAATTAGCCCCTTGGCCAGATGAACGCCGTCATACTGCTCCGGCATGTAGTCTGCCCGCAGCCCCCGGGCTTCCAAAGCTTTGGCCGTTCCGGTTCCGATGACGGCAATTTTTACCGGGGCCAGCAGGCGCACATCCTTCCCCAGTTGATCCAGCGCCTGAAAGAGACTTTCCACCCCCTGTGGACTGGTCAGCACCAGCCAGCCATAGGATGCCAGCCGCTCCAGCACATCACATACTTGAGGGAGGTTGGCGGGGGTGGTTTCAATACAGGGGAAGGAGATCACCTGAGCGCCCAGCTCCCGCAGCCGGTCCCCAAGGGTTCCGCCTCGCCGTGCGGGCCTTGTCACCACCACCGTTTTGCCAAACAAAGGCAGGCGGGAAAACCAGTCCAGCTCCTCCTCCAAGGCGCAGACCCCGCCCACCGCCAAGATGGCGGGGCTTTGGACGTCTGCCTGCTGGGCCGCTTCCGCCATGTGGCCCAGGGGAGCCGTCACCTTGCGCTGGGTGGGAAGGGTTCCGTTTTCCACCACGGCGGCGGGGGTATCGGCCGGCATCCCCGCATCCAGCAGCCCGGTGGTGATAAACTCCATGGTGGACACCGCCATGAGGAATACCAGAGTGCCTTTGGTACGGTACAGGGCGGCAAAGTCAATCTCCGGCAGCTCTCCCGCTTTGGCGTGTCCCGTGATAATATGCACCGAGGAGGCCGTCTCCCGGTGGGTGACGGGGATACCGGTGTAAGCCAGAGCCGCCAAAGCGCTGGTGATGCCGGGGACCACCTCAAAGGGGATTCCGTTTTGCCGGAGCACCTGAGCTTCCTCTCCTCCCCGGCCAAAGAGGTAGGGGTCCCCTCCCTTGAGCCGCACCACCAAGGAATGCTCCCCCGCCTCCCGCACCAGAATCTCGTTGATTTCCTCTTGGGGAACGCTGTGGTTGCCCCGCTCTTTCCCCACGTAAATTTTCTTGGCCTTGGGGGCGTGGTCAAGCACATCGTCGCAGATCAGGCGGTCGTACACCACCACATCCGCCTGTTCCAAAAGCTGCCGGCCCCTGACTGTCAGCAGTCCCGGGTTCCCGGGGCCTGCCCCCACCAGAGCTACCTTGCCTTTACCCATGATACTTCATCCTTTCTGCCAGTGCAGCCCCCTGCTCCTTCCCCTCGTGGGGCAGGCAGGTCACACTGTCGTACCGCACTGTGCCCTCGTCATCGCTGACATACATCCCCCGGAGCAGAAGCCGGCCCTGCTCCATCACGGCATAGGCGGCGCAGGGCTTGGAGCAGCCGCCGTCCAGCCTGCGGACAAAGGCCCGCTCCGCCAGCATACACCACAGACTTTCGGGGCTGTGGAACCCTTTTAAGTAGCTTGTATCCTCTCCCTGACGGGCCTGCACCGCCAAGATGCCCTGACAGGCCGCGGGGAGCATCTCTTCGGGGGAAAAGATATGGCTGATCCGCTCCGTAAGCCCCAAGCGCCGCAGTCCCGCCGCCGCCAGCACCAGTGCGCCATATTCCCCCCGGTCCAGCTTTTCCAGCCGGGTGAGGACGTTGCCCCGCACCGGCTCCACCACGATGCCGGGGTGCAGGATGGAAAGTTGAATCCTTCTCCGGGCGGAGGAGCAGCCCACCGGCCTTTGGCGGTCCCATTCCCGGGCTCCCATAGGCAGCACCAGCGCATCCCGGGGGTCCTCCCGCTGGGAAACCGCCACTACCGGAAGCCTCTCGCCCAGCTCCATGGGCAGGTCCTTGCAGCTGTGAACGGTGATGTCCACCCGCCCTTCCAGCAGGGCGGCGTCCAGCTCCTTGACAAACAACCCCTTGCCCCCGATTTGATCCAGTGTCCGGTCTAAAATCCGGTCCCCCGTTGTGGTCATGGGAACCAGCTGGGTTTTAAGCTGGGGAAAGGTACCCTCTATGGCCTTGGCCACCAGTTCCGCCTGAATCACGGCCAGCTTGGAGGCCCGGGTTCCGATGCGTATCACCTTCATCAGTTCAACTCCTTCATCCATTGGCGCAGGGCCGCAGCACTTTGGGCCACCAGCCTGTGATTGGAATCTTTAGAGACCAGCCCCGCCACCAAGTTTTGGCTTTGGCAGATAGCGGGAAAATAAAAGCTGGACTCCCCGGGGCAATCGGCCACACTGACGGGGATGTTGCTCCCCCCGCATTCCAATGCGATTTGGCGGTTGACCTCCCGGTTGTCGGTAGCCGCCACCACCAGCACCATCCCCTTGGTATCCCCCGGCTCAAAGCAGCGCCGAAGCAGCCGGGCTCCTTCCGGAATCCGGTGGCAGTGGGGAGCAATCACCGTCACCCTTGCACCAAATTCCTGGAGCACCCCCGCACGCCGCAGCCCCACCGGACCGCATCCTACCACAAGACAGGGCCGTTCGGCAAGACTGACAAAGAGGGGAAACCGGGGCGGCTGCTCCTGCAGGGTCCGCCTTTCCCGGTAGGCGCTCCACTGTTCAAAATCCACCAAATGCTTCTCAATAATCTGCCGGATTTGATGGAGCTGGGGGCTGTCCTCCAGCTCCTGCCCCGCCTGCAGGTCGTCCATATCAAAGAAGGTAAGGCCCGGTTTGTGGCGGCACTCCGGCTCCATATCCCGGGGCAGAGCCATATCCACCGCCAACCTAGGGGGGGCAGACAGCCTGTCCAGCATGGAGCGGGTGACGGTGTAGTGGGGGCTGCGGGTGGCGCTGACCAGAATATCGCAGCCCTCCATGGCGGCCAGACGCTGTTCGTAGGCCACGGTTCCGCAGCCTCGGGGGATAATGGTCTGGCCGTGGCGGTAACTGCGCAGGGTGACGGTGACGGAGCATTCCGCCTCCACTAAAAGCCGGGCGGCAAGGCGTCCCATCTCCCCGTTACCGATGACCAGTGCCCGTTTTCCGGAAAGCTCCCCCAAGGTTTGGGCGGCCAGCTCTACCACCCGCCCAGCCGAGGAAAGGGGCACCGCCTGCAGCTTTACTTTGGTCCGGCTTTCCTTTCCGGCGGTGACTGCCAACCGGAACAGAGTCTCCAGAGGGGAGGACATCACTTTTTCCTCCCGTGCGGTCTCGGCGGCGGCCCGCACCTGGGTGAGGATCTGCTCCTCCCCCAAAATCTGGGAGTGAAGGCCGCAGGCAACCTCCAGCAGATGGCGGCAGGCCTCCTTTCCCGCCAAGTAATCCAAGGGGCAGGGTTCCCCAGAGCCTGCCAGAAGCTTCTCCAAAGTTGCCCGCAGCCCGGCAGGGTCGGAGGACTCTGCGGCGTCCCAGTACAGTTCAAAGCGGTTGCAGGTTTGCAGCAGCACACAGCCGAATACCCCGGGCAAGCGCCTTATGTCCCGCAGCAGAGCCGGAACCGCCTGCTCTTCCACGGCAAGCTGTTCCCGTAGCTTTAGTGGTGCGCTTTTCCAGTCTAGTCCAAGGGTGAAGATCACAGAACCTGCTCCTTTCGCTGGGCCATTACGATTTGACTACCATGGTGGTGAAGTATCCACCGTTTTCTTCCGCCTCGTCCAGGGTGTGAGCCACCTGCTGGTCGGCAAGACCGCAGTTTTGCACCAGCTTGGCCTTGTGGTAAAGCCCCGCCCGGCGCAGAGTCTTCTTGACCTGTGCCAGAGGCCTCCCCGCCTTCATAATGACTTTGGTTCCGGGGAAATTCAAGGTGGCCTCCAGGTCCTCAAAGGCGGCGGGGACAATGTGCAGGGGGGTGTTCATCTGGGGGGTGAGGTTTTCTCCAAGCACAGCCGCCACAGCGCAGAAGCTGGGCACACCGGGAATCATCACCGCCGAGTAGCCCGCCGCCTCCACCGCCCCTTTCATGTAGTGGAAGGTGGCGTAGATGCTCACATCCCCCAGATTGAGCATGGCCACGTCCTGCCCCGCCCTCAGCCGCTCGATCAGCAAAGCAGCAGCCGCTGCGTGGCTGTTTTGCAGCACTGCAGGGTCCCGGCTCATGGCAAAGTGCAGAGGCAGAATCTCCTTGTCGGAAAGATCTACCTGTCCCCGGACAATATCCAGCGCCAGTGTGCCGCCCGAAGCCGTTTGAGGCGACGCGATGACCGGGCAGCTCTCGATGATGCGAAGGGCTTTCAGGGTGAGCAGCTCCGGGTCGCCGGGGCCCACTCCCACGCCGTACAAAACTCCCTGACTCATTTGGCTTTCCTCTCTTGGATGTGAATGTGGCGTCCTACTCTTCCTGCCCGGCTCTGCGGATGCGGTCCAGATACATGGCCTGAATGGCGGGCAGCTCTCCCAACCCCACCAGACTGCACTCCACCTCATAGCCTTCTGCCCGGAACCGGGAGGCCCAACTGTCCTCTTCCTCTCCTGCCATATCGTTGAGGGCATGGTCCCCCGCCACCTGCATCAGAGGGGCCAGCAGAATTTCTTGATACCCCTTGCCCCGGAGCAGCCCCAGCACCGTTTCCAGCCCGGGGTAGGCTTCCACCGTGCCTACGTACATATCCTTCCGCCCTATCTCCTTGAGTCGGTAGTCCAGAGTGGGATACACCATATTGGCAAACTGAGCGGTTCCGTGGCCCATCCATACAATAGCCTGTCCGTTTTTGGGGGGATGCTCCTTTTGCAGCACCTCCGCCATTTGAAACAGAGACTGGGTGGAATCCAGCAGGGGTTCTCCAATGGCCATGGTCCGAAAGAGACTGCGGCAGCTTTCGGCCAGAGTTTTCAGCTTTTCGCACTCTTCCCCCGGCAGAAGATGCCCCGGCTGTACCACCACATGGGTAACCCCGCTTTGCGCAAAGGAAGTGAGGGCCTGTACCACATCCGGGATCAGAACCCCCCTCTGTTCCAGAATGCGGCGCACCATGCCGCTGGTGTAGGCCTGAGCCACCTCACAGTGGGGGAACTCCTCTTTGATTTGCCTAGCCACTCGGTCAATCTGCCGCTCTCTCGCATCGGCATAGGTGGTTCCAAAGCTGGCAAACAGAACGCCTTTCATTCACTCATCTCCTTGAAAAACGAGGGAAATTCCTCGATGGTTTTGGGCAGAACATCGGGCAGAGCCACCCCTTTGGCGGCGCAGATGGCCTGAGATACAGCGTAGAGAATGGGCTTTTTCAGCCCTGCCTGTTCCATCAGAGCCTCGTTGGAAAATACCTCCCGGGGGGAGCAGTCGGCCAGCAGCCTTCCCTGATGGAAGATAAGGGCCCGATGCGCCCAGGCATAGGCAAATTCAATGTCGTGGGTGGCCACCATCAGGGCCATGCCCCGGCCGCTCAGCTCCTCCAGAATCTGCTGAAAGCGGGCGGTGTTCTGGGGGTCCAGAGAGGAGGTGGGCTCATCAAACAAAATAAGCTGGGGCTTCATGGCCAGAATATCGGCGATGGTCACCCGCTTTTTCTCCCCGCCGCTGAGGTAGTGGGGCGGCCTTGCCCGGTGCTCCTGCAAATCCATGGCGTCCAGCGCCTCCTCCACCCGGCGGCCGACCTGTGGAACATCCAGCCCCAAATTCAGAGGGCCAAAGGAGATTTCCGCCTCTACGGTGGAGGCCAGAATCTGATCGTCGGGGTCCTGAAATACAAGGCCCACCGCCTCCCGCAGATGCAGCAGCTGCTGCTTTTGGTAGGTGATCGCCTTGCCTTCTAGGTACACGGTCCCTTTCTGGGGGCGCAGAATTCCGTTGCAGCAGAGAAAGAAGGTGGATTTTCCCGCGCCATTGTTGCCCAGCACCACAATCCGCTCTCCCGGGCAGATGGCGGCGCTGACATCCTGCAGGGCCGGGCGGACCCTATCGTAGGAGTAGGATACCTGCCGTAGCTCCAGTAGTGGTGTCGCCTTCACAAAACCCCTCTTTCCAGAATCAAGATGAGTGCGGTTGCCATGAACACTCCCGCCGACAGGGCCACATGAAGCCCCTTGACCGGCTTTTCCCCCTCCAAAAAGCGGATTTCACCGTCGTAGCCCCGGGCTTCCATGGCGTCAAAGCTGCGGCCCGCCCGGGCAAAGGCCCGGGTGAGCAGGTTGGAGCCGATCCCCGCAAAGCTGCGCCAGGAGCTGCGGTAGGTTCGGTATCCCAGCCGGGCATGGGCAGCGGTGGTCATAGTGTACAGAGATTCCAGCAGCAAAAAGATGTACCGGTAGATCAGCACCATCAGCTCCACCATAATGGCAGGCAGGCGGGCTCTGCGCAAAAAGGAGGTGATCTCGTACATGGTGGTGGAAAGCCCCAAGGCATAGAGGCAGCACAACGCCCCCACGGCTTTGGAGATAACCAGAAGGGCGGCCTGCTGGGTGGCGGGGGTGATACTGAGGCAGACGGCAAACAGGGGGATATCCAGATAGCCTTGGGGGGCGGAGCTCACCTCCACAAGGAGAACCAGCCCGCTCAGGGACAAAAAGGCCACCGGCCCCCACAGCAGGGCAAGGTAATCACCCATGGAAATGCGGGAGGTTGTCAGATTGAGCACCGTCATGACCACCGTCAGAAAAGCTGCCAGATACAGGGAGTCGGCTCCCACGCAGAGCAGCAGGAAAGCAAAGCTGGCACAGACCTTTAACCCCGGGTTCCAGCCGGACAGCCGAGAGCTTTGGGCCAAAACATCCATCTGCATCCAAGGGCTGGGACTGTGCCTGTTTTTCCGGCGCAGCACGGTTAGGAGCAGGAAGATCCCCCCGCAGAGTCCTGCCAACAACCCGGGAGAGACGGTTTCAAAGAGCAGAGCCGCTAAAAGAACCGAAAGCAATAGGGATGACATCATGTTTTATTCTCCGGCTGAAAAAGGGAATAAGCCCTGGCATACAGGGCTTACCCACAGTGTTATGCTTCTGCTGGGCTGTGCTTCTGGCGGGAGCGCAGATACCCGAATCCGTACCCCAGCACACCGCCGCCCAGAGCTGCCTGCAGGCAGAACAGCAGACTTTCCGTCTCACCGCCGGGGGGCTCTACCAATGGCTCGGCCCAGGGCTCGTAATTAGGAGCAATCTCGCCGATCAGCTCTTCCGCCTGACCGTCGGCTCCGCCAAATTCCGAATCCTTGATGGACATCAAAGGGATGATGGCAATCACGGCGCAGGCACACAACAAAGCTACCATCAAAGGCCATCTTTTTTGTTTCATACCGCACTGACCTCCTTGAGATACCCAAGCTCCAGAAGCTCCGGTTTGGCATAGGTTTCCAGTCCCATCAACACCACAATGGTAAACAAACCTTCAATGATGGCAAGAGGAATTTGGGTAACCGCAAAGACTCCCATAAAGGCCGCGATGGAAGCGCCCACTCCCCCGGTAGCGCTGGGGTGGGCAAGACCCAGCTGCACGCTGGTAACACAATAAGTAAACAAATCCCCCAGAGCCGCAGCAAGGAATACCCCTACCAGCTTATTGGCTCCCAGCTTGCGGCAGAGCTTGTATACTCCAAAGCTGACAAAGGGCCCGGCAATAGCCATACTGAAGGTGTTGGCCCCCAGAGTGGTCAAGCCGCCGTGGGCCAGCAAAATCGCCTGAAACAGCAGTACGATCATCCCCACCACCGCCATGGGGGTGGGCCCAAATAAAATGGCTCCCAGTCCTGTTCCGGTGGGATGACTGGACGATCCGGTGACACTGGGGATTTTAAGAGCACTGAGTACAAAGGCATAAGCTCCCACCATAGCCAGAAGCAGCAGTGTTTTGCGGTGTTGTTCCACAATTTTGCGGATCGCAATTACCCCCGCTACCACAAAGGGAATACACAGGGCCCCCCATGCCACGCAAAACCCCAATGGCAGGTAGCCTTCCATAATGTGCATGGCGTATACGTTTTGTGTCATACCAAAACATAGGGCCACCACACCGGAGAAGGTCACGATCATTTTTTCCGAGCGCTTCATTCCTACTCCTCCTTTTTAAGCCGACAAACAAAAAGCCACCCTTTCCGCACAGAAAGAGTGGTTCTGTTCACAAGCAACGCCGGCCTGTTACTGATCCACACCCGTCAATAGCTCGTTGACAGTGCGTCTTCCCCTCGAAAAAGCAGCGTTTTTCAGGGGTATAACCATCAGGCAGGTCTTCTGGCTTAGGGCTGTGCTGCGCATTCCGTCTTCCCGTGTATGACCACAGTGACACCTTGGAATGCCGCTAACCCATTACAGCGGCGGTACCGCGCGGGATTTTCACCCGACTTCCCTATTCTCGCACCGATGCTTTGCCACGCAAAGCACCTGCGCACCTGACAGTGCTTGTTGTGTTAAGTATAAGACCTACCCCTAGATTTGTCAACCGGATTTGCCGGGATGCTCTGCGCTATTCTCATGGTTTTTGCCCATTTTTTATCCCAGAAGGATTCGACAGTTTGCCCTTGACTTTTACAACTATATGTGTTACCGTGAAAGATACCAAAATTACATACCGACAAGTGAAGTTCGTAGGAAAATGACTGCGGTCTGCCGAAGGAGTAACACTCTCAGGCGCCTGAAGTATCGGGCAAAGACTATGAATGGATGTGGCTCTGGAGAATCCCGTCTATCGGGTGCCGAAGGTGCAAGACGCGACCAGTTTGCGTTAATCTCTCAGGCAAAAGGACAGAGTGAAAGGTATTGGGGCTTTGTAAGCCCTGGTACTTCCTTTTCTGGAGCCAAATCATGAACAACATGATTTGGTTTTTTTATTTGTCGGAAGGGGAGAAGGGAATGTTGTCAAATGGAACAATTCACACAACTGGTGGACCAGGTCAGCGGCTTTATCTGGAATAACATCCTTCTGTTCCTGCTGGTGGGAACAGGGATTTTGTTTACGCTGCGCACCCGCTTTGTACAGGTCCGGGAGTTTGGAAACGGGCTTCGGCACCTGTTTGGAAGCTTTAGCCTCAAGGGTGAAGACGCGGGGAAGGAGGGAATGTCCTCCTTTCAGGCACTGGCCACCGCCGTTGCCGCTCAGGTAGGAACCGGCAACATCGCCGGTTGCGCCACCGCCCTGTATTCCGGCGGACCCGGGGCCATCTTTTGGATGTGGCTTTCGGCGTTTTTTGGCATGTCCACCAACTACGGGGAGGCCGTTCTGGCTCAAAAGTACAAAACCGTCACCCCCAACGGAGAGGTTACCGGCGGCCCCGTCTACTACATTAAAGCCCGCTTTCAGGGGCCCTTCGGCAAATTTTTAGCAGGGTTCTTTTCTTTGGCTATCATCTTTGCATTGGGCTTTACCGGGAACATGGTGCAGTCCAACTCCATTGGTCTGGCCTTTGAGACGGCCTTCCACATAAATCCCCTGTATGTAGGGCTTGTGATTGCCGCCATCTCCGCCTTTACTTTTTTGGGAGGCGTCAAGCGCATTGCTTCTCTGACCGAAAAGCTGGTACCCGTTATGGCCATCTTCTATATCCTCTTTGGCCTGATCGCTTTGGTGATCAACCGCTCCGCCGTGATTCCCGCCTTCCAATCTATTTTTGTAGGCGCCTTTAACCCTCAGGCCGTGGTGGGTGGTGCCGCGGGAATCGGCGTGCGCCACGCCATGCGGTTCGGTGTGGCCCGGGGACTCTTTTCCAACGAGGCCGGTATGGGTTCCACCCCTCATGCCCACGCCCTTGCCAAGGTGGCAAAGCCTCAGGATCAGGGACTAATGGCCATTATGGGCGTGTTTATCGACACCTTTGTGGTGCTCACCATGACCGCTCTGGTGATTTTGACCTCGGGACAACTTCAACCCGGCGTAGAAGGTTCCCCCCAGGGAACCGCCCTGGCGCAGGCGGCCTTTAGTCAGGCCTTCGGCTCCTTCGGCAATATTTTTGTGGCCATCTGCCTGCTGTTCTTTGCCTACTCCACCATTGTGGGATGGTACTTCTTTGGCGAAATCAACGTCAAGGCTCTGTTCGGAGCCAAGGCTACCAAGGTTTACGCCCTCATTGTGGTGCTGTTTATCATCCTTGGCTCCTTCCTCAAGGTCCAGCTGGTCTGGAACCTTTCCGACCTCTTTAACGCTTTGATGGTGTTCCCCAACCTGATCGCCTTGCTGGCCCTGTCCGGAGTGGTCGCCAAGGCCGCCCGGGACACCGGCAAGCACAACGCAAAAACAGAAAAGACCCTCAAGTAACAGTAAGAATCCCCGGGAGCCTAAAGCTTCCGGGGCTTTCTGATCGGGGAAATTCAATATTAAAGAGTAACGTCTTTCTCCACGTCGGGCATGAGGGTGTCGGGGAAGGGGGCCACCAGTTTTCCCCCTGTTTTCTTCATCATTTCCTCCCGGGCAGCGCGAAAGAGAGCGCCATCCTCCCGGGCATTCTGCTCCAGCATCATCACAGCGCCAAGGCCCAGTGCCTTTGCCGCGGTGAGCATTCCCTTGTGGGCAAAGGAGGTCTTGCCCTGAGCGGTGACCAGCCAGCTATGGTTGGGGCCTCCTACCACCCGGCAGGCCACGGCCACCTGAGCGGTGGGGACCACATAGCTGACAGCGCCGATGTCGGAGGAGCTGGGAATCACCACAGGGGTGGATTCCAGCATATCCGCCACCAGATCGCTGAGAGGATGGGTGACGCAGTAGTCGGGGGCATCCTCGGGAGTCAGCCCTGTCATAAAAGAGTTGCGGCAGCGTAGCTGCTCCTCGGTCAGGCCCTCCCGCATGTAGGCCGCCAGCTTAATGTCCTCCTCGTCGAAGGGGGGCGGCCCAATCTGGTGGAGAGCATCGGAGAGAATCCGGTTGAGGGTGAGGTTGGCACTGTATTCCGGGGTTCCGTCGCCGTTTTCGTAGGTTACTTCGGTTTCGGTCATCATGGCGGCTCCCTTGGCTACCTTGGCCACCCGCTCCAGCAGATCGTTGACATCGCTGATGTTGGCTCCCCGCACCGCATAGGTGACGCAGGCGTAATCCTGCACAATGTTGGGGGAGGGGTTTCCGGCGCTTTTATAACCGTAGTGAAGCATGGTGTTGGGAGGCATATGCTCCCGCAGATAGTTGCAGCCCACGCTCATCAGCTCCACGGCGTCCAGAGCGCTGCGCCCCATAAAAGGAACCCGGGCCGCATGAGCCGCTTTTCCCCGGAAGGTAAAGTCTGCCTTGACGGTGGCGCTGTTTCCGGTGGACCAGGGGGTGGTAAAGTCGTCAGGATGCCAGGAAAGGGCTGCGTCCAGATGGTCGAAGGCTCCTGCTCGGGCCATAAAGACCTTTCCGCTGCCCCGCTCCTCTCCCGGGCAACCAAAGAAGGAGATGCTTCCCGGAATCTTGTTTTCCTCCATGTAGTAGCGGACCGCGATAGCGGCGGCCATGGCTCCCGCTCCCAGCAAATGATGCATGCAGCCGTGACCCGGCGCGCCTTCTACCAGAGGTTTCTGCACATTGCAGCCCGCCACCTGACTCAGCTCGGGCAGGGCGTCAAACTCGCCGCAGATGCCCACGGCAGGCTTGCCCTCGCCCCATTTGGCCTCAAAGGCGGTGGGAATCCCCCCAAGGCCGGCGGTGACGGTAAAGCCGTGCTTTTCCAGCTCGTCAATCAGCAGGCGGGCGGATTTATATTCTCGCAGGCCCAGTTCGGCGGCATCCCAAATGCCGTCGGAAACCCGGATAAAATCCTGGCGGTTCTGTTCTATAAAGGAAACAATCTTTTCTTTTGCAGTCATAGTAGCTCCTCCTTCGTTCGGTGAGTGGGGGCATTTGTATTCTGTATACAATTATAGGTTGTAGAGAGCGGGAATACAAGATGTAATTTGTGAATTATCATATTCCACAGAAAAGCACCCGATTTTTTGGATGCGGCAGCCTAAAACCTTATTAGGTAGCTATTGATCGACGAGACTTCTTTTGGTACACTATGTATACAATATACAATTAACCCTTGGGACCGCTGCCGCCGGGTTTGTGGCAGCTCCTTTTGCGAAAGAGAGTGATAAGATGAAAACTTTGCACCGCATCCGGCATCTGCGCCGCCTGATGGAGGAAACGGATCTGGACTTCTGCCTATTGACCTCCCCGGAAAACATGCAGTATTTTAGCGGCTTTGAGGCCATCACCTACTCAAGGCCCATCTTTTTTCTGGTCAGTCCCGACACCACCACCCTGATTATTCCCGCTTTGGAGGAAGCCCATGCCCATCTGGACAGCACCGGAGCCGACCGCCTGCTGGTATATTACGAGCATCCGGAAAAGGCGTCCCTTGGCACTTCGGCCATGGAACTGGTGGGCAAGGTGTTGCCACAGGGCAAACAGATTGCTCTCGGGGTGGAGGCAGGGGCTCTTTCCCTGCGCAACGCCGCAGCTCTGGAAGCCCTTGGATGCACCCTGACCGACATCGGCCCCCATGTGGTGGAGATGCGCTACCTCAAGGATGAGGAGGAGCAGGGCTATATCCGGGAAGCAGGGCGGCTGAGCGTCTACGCCTTTGAAAAGACGCTGGAGCATGCCCGGGAAGGTATTTCTGAGATGGAGTTGGAGCAGCGGGGAACCACCGCCCTCTTTGAGTATCTGGGTACCGATTACCCCTACCATTTTTCTTCCCCCGGCTGCATCACCCCTTCCGGCCCGGAGCGCACCGTCATGCCCCACGTCTACTCCAACACCCGGCGGCTGCAGCAGGGGGATATGGTGATTCACGTACGCAAGCCGGCGGTAAACGGCTATTACGGCGAGCTGGAGCGCACCTTTTTCATCGGGCAGCCCTCCCCCGAGACGGAGCGGGCCTTTTGTGCCATGCTGGAGGCTCAAACCGCAGTGATGGAGGCCATCCGCCCCGGTGTGACCGCAGGGGAGATGGACCGGCTGGGCCGGGATATCCTCCGCCGGTACGGCTACGGGGACTACGCCATTCACCGCATCGGCCACGGCATGGGGCTGGGCCGTCACGAGGAGCCCTTCCTCATCGCAAATTCCCATTTAGTCATTGAGCCGGGGATGGTGCTCACCATCGAGCCGGGAATTTATATTCCCGGGCTGGGAGGATTCCGCCATTCCGACACGGTTCTCATCACCCCCGATGGCCGGGAAAACACCACCGCCTTCCCCAACCAACTTAAGGATTTGATCTTCTAGTATCGTCCAAAAAGGCAAGCTTTTCTGCATCGTAAGACACCTCCATCGCCCAAGGACATCCTTTGGACCGATGGAGGTGTTGGCTTAAGTGGACCACATTCCACCTGTGGGGAAAAATGGTGGAAAAGTGTGGCATCCTATAGTATGATAGCAGAAGTGGAACCAAGCCAAACAAGGAGGATGCCTCATGAACCAATACCAGTGGCTGGATCAATACCTTCTGGCAAAACCCGGCGCAGTAAAGGATTTTAAGGAAGAATGGCAGTGGTGGCGCTATCAGGTAGGGGGAAAGCTGTTTGCCGCTATCCTGTGTCCATCCCCTCAGTACAACCCCACCTATGCGGGCAAGGACCTGCTCAACCTCAAGTGCGATCCCATGCTGGCGGAGCTGCTGCGCCGGGAGCATCCCCAGGTGTTGCCCGGTTTTTATTCCGATAAGCGCTGCTGGAACTCCATTGATCTGGAGGGCGCTTTGCCTGATGAGCTGCTGCGGCAAATGTGCGACGACTCCTATCGTCTGGTGTTTGAAAAACTAACCAAGAGGCTGCAAACGCAAATTCTGGAGGGGGCTCAATGACCCGCCGGGTGCTGGTGGATGCCGATGGCTGTCCTGTGGTGGACCAAGCCGTCTCTTTAGCCGGGCAATTTGGGGCCCGGTGTCTGATTCTCTGCGACACCTCCCACCATTTTAAAAAGCCCGGTGCCCAAACCATTGTCTGCTCCAAGGGGGCGGACAGCGTGGACTTTGCTCTGGTGAATCTAGTGCAGCGGGGGGACATTGTGGTGACCCAGGATTACGGACTTGCAGCCATGTGTCTGGCCCGGGGAGCCCGGCCTGTTAGTCAGGACGGCATGGAATACACGGCACAAAACATTGACAGTCTGCTATTGGCCCGCCATACCGCCCAAAAGATTCGCAGCGCAGGCGGGCGGCTCAAGGGGCCGAAAAAGCGCACCCCTCAGCAAAATCAAGCCTTTGTGCAGGCCCTTGCCTCACTTTTGAAGGAGGGATAACCATGCGGCTATTTATCGCCATAAATTTTGATGGGCAGACCAAAGAGAAGATTCTCGCCGTACAGGATCGGCTGCGGGAACAGGGGCAGGGAAAATTCACCCGGCGGGAAAACCTCCACCTGACCCTAGCGTTTTTAGGCGAGGTTCCCCCCGGCAGGGTAGAGGCAATCCATCGTGCCATGGACCACACGGCCATTTCGCCCCTTTCCTTGACCTTTGACCACACCGGCCGCTTCCGACAAGAGGGGGGCGACCTCTGGTGGCTAGGCCTTGGGGAAAATGAGGCTCTTACGGCCCTGCAACAGGAGCTGGCCGGACATCTGTCCACCGAAGGCTTCCCCTTGGAAAGCCGCCCCTTTGCCCCCCACATCACACTGGCCCGACAGGTGCGGCTGACAGGTTTTCCTTGCCCAAAGGAGTTGCTGGGGGAGCCTTTTTCCACTCAAATCCACGCCATCAGCCTGATGCACTCCCAGCAGATAGGGGGCAGGCTGACCTATACCGAACTGCACCGCAGGGGGTAACAGCTCATGGAAATCCGGCAGATCACCCAAGACAAGCAGCGCTATCTGGACCTTTTGCTGCTGGCCGACGAGCAGGAGGATATGATTCACCGGTATCTGCACCGGGGGCATTTGTTTGTACTGACTCAAGAGGATAAAACCCTTGCCGTAGCGGTGGTCACTGATGAGGGGGAAGGCATCTGCGAGCTGAAGAATCTCGCCGTGGAGCCTGCTGTGCAGGGGCAGGGTTACGGCAAACAGATGGTGGAGTTTCTGGCTAGCCACTACAAAGCCGCCTTCCACACCATGCTGGTGGGGACAGGGGACAGCCCCGCCACCTTGTCTTTTTATCACAAGTGCGGATTTTCCGAGAGCCACCGCATCCCGAACTTTTTTACCGATTATTACCGCCATCCCATTGTGGAGGAGTGCGTTCTGCTCCGGGATATGGTGGTGCTCAAACGTTCTCTGCAGAGAAGGGAGGGAGATTCATGAACAGAAAGAACCGGGCCGACATCAAGATCGGTGCTTCGGTGAGTATTGTACTCAAGGCCGACCAGCCTACCGGAAAGCAAACACAAGGTATCGTGGCCAGAATCCTGACCAAAAGCAGCTTTCACCCCCACGGCATCAAGGTGATGCTAGCGGACGGACAGGTGGGCCGGGTACAACAGGTTTTGCCGTAACCCTGCCTTTGCTACATCATCGCCGCCGAAAAGAGAGATACCCCTTGGAGCCTCTGGGCCGTACAGCAGGCTTGCAGCAGATCGCCAGCGCTTTGTCATAACCCATAAGAAAATTGCCACCCCGGCAATGATATTGGAATATCAATACAGATGAGGGTTTTTTCTTAAACACCTATTGACAAACCTGCGTTCCCGTGCTAAAATAAACAACGTTACGCGGATATGGCGGAATCGGCAGACGCGCTAGATTCAGGTTCTAGTCGGGGCAACTCGGTGGAGGTTCAAGTCCTCTTATCCGCACCAAAAGCAAGCAACTGAAAGGTTGTTTGCTTTTTTGTTTTGTGTGGTTCATTCACTTCCCAGAAACAGTTTATCTTGTTTGATGAATAAAAATCCACCGGCTTAGCCGGTGGTATTTCTTATGCGGGCAAAGCCCTATGGTACTAGCAGCGTCTAAAGACGCCTTTTACGGTCTGCCACTTGCGAGGGGATTGTTACTTGCTACCCGTAAACGGGTTATCGTATT
>JAHDPQ010000148.1 GCA_018434245.1 Oscillospiraceae bacterium | reverse complement strand
TTCCATATCCTCCGCCGCCATGGAAAAAGCCCTTTCCGCCAACTGGCAGAAGGCGCAGCTGATTACTAACAATATTGCCAACGAGGACACTCCCGGTTATAAGGCAAGGCGGATCGAGTTTGAAAGCTATCTGCGCAAAGAGTTAGGCCAAAGCAACATGCGCATGACCGCCATGAGCAAAAAACAGCGGATCAGCCGCATCAGCACCCTGCGGCCGCTTTACTATCAGGATAAAAGCACCGAAGGCAGAATCGAAGGCAACAATGTAAACATCGATTCCGAGCAGATGGAACTGGCTAGAGTGCAGATTCAGTATCAGGCCCTGCGGGACAAAATCAACGGACACTATCAGACCCTGAAATACGCTATTTCCGGCGGCAGATAGGGAGGGTAACCCATGTCGTTTTTAAGCTCTTTGGATATTGCGGGCTCGGGCATCACCGCCCAAAAGCGCCGGATGGACGTCATCGCCGAAAACATGGTCAACCGGGAAACCACTCGCACGGAGGCGGGGGGGCCTTACCGCCGCAAGCTGGTGGTCTTTCGGGAAATCAAGGGAGACACCTCTTTTTCCAGTGCCATGCGCTTTGCCCGGCTGCGCCGGGGTGACGCAGGCACCAAAGGAGGCGTCATGGTTCGGGAGATCATCGAGGACCAGTCGGATTTTATCCCGGTTTACGACCCCTCCCACCCCGATGCGGGGGAGGACGGATATGTGATGATGCCCAACGTCAATTCCACCACCGAAATGATCGACGCTATGGCGGCCACCCGTTCTTATTCCGCCAATATCGCCGCATTTGAGGCCATTAAGAACATGGCCCAGCAGGCGTTGCAAATCGGCAAGTAACAACCTGTAAACCATGGTTGGAACGCCCTGAAATGAGAGGTAGGCTTTATGAATATCATACCGATCAGCTCGTATCCCGTCCAGTCCACGTCGGTGCCTCAAGCTGCACAGCCCCGGGCTTCCGGCTCTGTCACTCCCTTCCACTCCATGTTTGAGGATGCCCTGCAAAACCTCAATCAGGCCAATCAGGTGAAAGATCTGGATTCCCAGCTGTTGGCCACCGGAGACGTAGACGATATTGCCGCTGTGGGAATCCGCGCGGAAAAAGCGGAGGTTGCCATGCAGCTGCTGGTTCAGATGCGCAACAAACTGCTGGACGCTTATCAGGAGATCATGCGGATTAATGTATAACAGACAGCCGCTGTAAATCGACACCTTTTGATACACTGGCAGAACCTGTTGTTCTGTTAAAAATTCGCGTGATGACCGAGGATATATTATGGGTGAAAAACTTTCGGCTTTTGGGGGCTCCGTTAAGGAGTTCTGGTCAAAGATTTCAAAAGGAATGCGCATTCTGCTGTTAGGCGGAATTGCTGGCGTTCTTCTTTTGTCTTTAATCATTGTTTTGCTGCTCAATCACACCGACTATATTGTGCTTTACAACAACCTCACCGTGGAAGAAAACGCAGGCATTCTGGCTCAGCTGCAGGAAATGGGCGTGGAGGGAAAACTGGAAGGCAACAGCATCCTCATCCCTGCCGAGCAGGAAAACATGGTGCGGATGCAGCTGGCGGTGCGGGGAGCGCCGGTGGACGGCTTTGGTTACGACACCTATCAGCTGGGCAGCGGCCTGACCTCTACCCAGTACGACAAAAACTTCTACGACAAGGCCCAGCAGCAGGAGCGACTGGAAGCCATGATCAAAACCTTTGCCGAGGTGCGGGATGCCCACGTGACCCTCACCATCCCCGAAAACAGTATCTTTGTCCTGCAGGAGGATGTCCAGAAGCCCAGCGCATCGGTAAAGATTCAAAAGAATCCCGGGCGGAGCCTTTCCCCCGAACAGATACAGGGAATCCTCAATCTGGTGCGCAATGCCGTGCCGGGGCTGGAGGAGGACAACATCGCCATTGTGGACGAATCGGGAGATCTTCGCCTTTCCATGAGTCTGGCGGGGGACATCCACTCCACCAAGCTCAAGCTGACCGATTCGGTCAACCGCTCGATGGAAAACCGCATCCTTGCCATGCTGACCCCCTTGTACGGGGATGACCATGTGGTGGTCAAGGTGAACTCCATCCTCAACACCGACGAGCAGACCACCGAGAAAATCGACTACATCCCTCCGGAGGACCCCAACAATCCCCTCAAAGACTACGAGGAGATTGAGTGGGAGCGTCAGGCCGGGACACAGGTGGCGCAGGGGGTACCCGGAGCCAACGACAATATTGATGTGCCTCAGTATGCCGCTCAGGTGGAGGACGATGGCACAGGTCCCTACTACCGCAACCACGCCATTTACGACTATCTAGTGTCCAGCGAGCGCAACCAGATCATCAAGGCAGGGCTTACCATTACAGATCTGACGGTGGCGGTCCTCATCGACAAGGAAACTCTGGGCAACACCGAACGGGATCAGGTCTTTGATCTGGTGGCCAAGGCATCCGGTGTGGAGCAGGAAAAGGTATCGGTTCAGGGCATGACCTTTGCCCGCGGTCCCGCTATCGATCTGACAGGCCCCGCCAGCCGCACCATACTGGGTTTGCCGGTGGGCGTGTTCTTTGCCATCCTGCTGATTATTGTATCCCTGATCATTATTCTCATTGTCTGGATGGTCAGCAAACGCAAGAAGGAACAGCTGGCCGCCGAAGGGGCCATGGACGAAGAAGCTTCCCTGCTGGAGATGATTGCAGAGCGGGAAGCAGAGTTCGAGCCCATCCAGCTGGCCGAAAGTCAGGAACAGAAGCTGCGGGCTCAGATCAAGGATCTGGCCAACTCCGATCCCGAGATTGTGGCCCAGTTGATCAGAACCTGGCTGCTTAACTAATCCAAACCGTCAGGAGGGGTTTTATGTCGGCCTTAACCGAGGCGCAAAAAGCCGCTACCATCGTGATTTCCCTGGGCAGTGAGACCGCTGCTCAGGTTTACAAGTTCCTCTCGGAGGAAGAAATCGAAAAGCTCACCTACGAAATCGCCAAAATCCAGAAGCTGGGGTCGGAGGATGTGGAGGCTATCCTCAGTGACTTTTATTCCCTTTGCCTGACCCAAAAGGTGGTGACCGAAGGAGGCGTCAACTACGCCCGCACGGTGCTGGAAAAAGCCTTTGGCGCTCAGGTGGCTGCCTCTCTGCTGGAACGGGTCACCCGATCCCTCAAAACCAAGGCCTTTGAGTTTATCCGCAAGGCCGACTACAAAAACCTGATGACCACCATTCAGAACGAAAACCCCCAGACCATTGCTCTGGTGCTTTCCTACGCCCGCTCCGATCAGGCCTCCACCATTATTGCCGAACTTCCCAAAGACGTTCGCATTGAGGTGGTGGAGCGCATTGCCAAGATGGACCGCACCTCCCCGGAAATTGTCAATCAGGTGGAAAAGGTGCTGGAGCGCAAGTTTGCCTCCATGGTGTCCACCGACTTTATGGAAGTGGGCGGCATCAACTATATCGCCGATGTGATGAACCACATCGACCGCTCCAGCGAAAAGTATATCTTCGACGAGCTGTACAAGCGGGATGCCAAGCTGGCCGACGAAATCCGCAAGAAGATGTTCATCTTCGAGGATATTGTGCTACTGGACAGCATGGCCATCCAGTCCTTCCTGCGGGAGATAGACTCCAAGGATCTGGTGGTGGCCCTCAAGGGTGCCAATCAGGAGGTGGCCGACATCATCTTCCAGAACATGTCCCAGCGCATGGGCGAAACCGTGCGCTCCGATATGGAGTACCTCCACAATGTGCGGATGCGGGATGTGGAAGAGGCGCAGCAACGCATTGTAGCCGTCATCCGCAAGCTGGAAGAAGAAGGAGAAATCATCATTTCCAAGGGCGGAAAGGACGAGTTCATTGACTAAAATTGTCAAATCTATGCTGGTGGTGGACGAGCGCGCTTCCGACAGGGCCGTGGGGTGGACTCCCCAGTATTCCGGTGCCATCATCAAGGGGCGGCCTCGCTCCGGCTCGGGAGCTGCTGGCATGCCACCCCCCATGCCGGTGCAGGATGATTATATCGATCAGCTCAACCGGCTGCGGGTGGAAATCCGCAAAGCGGAGGAGGAGCTGCGCGACTTAAACGCTCAGATCAAAGACGCGAGGGACTGTCAGGCCCGGCAGGAGGCCAGTACCGCCCAGCTCTGGAACATCGAAGCCGAAATGGCGGTTATGATAGAGCGGGCCAAAGTCGAGGCAGAAGAAATTCTCGGCGATGCCCGGGCTACCGGGGTTCAGATGGCGGAAGAGGCCAGAAACAACGGCTATCTGGATGGGTTTTCCAGAGGCTACGAGGAAGCTGGGCAAGATTTCCACAAGGAATATGACCCCAAAATGGTGATGATTGCCGACATTTTGGACCGGCTGAGCGATTACGAGGCCCAGGTGCTGAGAGATCAGCAGGAAGATTTGGTGGAGCTGGCCATCACCGTAGCCCGCAAGGTGATCGGCCAAACTCTGAAGGCAGACCCTGCAACCGTAGCTGAACTGCTGCGGGAGGTTGTGGAAAATGCCAGCGGGGAGCAGTACGTCAAGGTCACCCTTTCCCCGGATTTGCTGCCCATTCAGGCCAAGGCGGCGGAACAGGTCCGCAAGCTGCTCACCGATATGGGGGCGGAAGTCACCCTCATCACCCAGCAGGGGCTGGAGCCGGGTAGTGCCTTGGTGGAAACTCCAAAAGGCGTGGTGGATGTAAGCATCGAGACTCAGCTCAACAACTTGAAAGACGCAGCTCTGGGCCGGTAATCCCTTGGGGTAGGAAGATGGCGGGCGACTGGTTCTCGGCCGGGGAAGCTCCAACCCCAGTCACTGCCCCCCACTCTCCGGCTAGGATAGAGAGCACAGGTATTATGATGAATTTTACAGAGACAATCCGGCGGGTGGCTGCGGCCGACCCCTACAACTATCTTGGAAAAATTGATAAAATTGTTGGCTTGATGGTGGAATCCATCGGGCCTGCCACCACCGTGGGGGAGCTTTGCAAAATCCACGCTCCCGACGGCAGCGGGTTTATCGGCGCCGAGGTGGTGGGCTTCCGGGATAACCGGGTGTTGCTGATGCCCTACGAGGATTTAGTGGGTATTGCTCCCGGTTCTCTGGTGGAGGGCACCAAAACAAAGCTGAAAATTCCTGTATCCGATGCGCTGATCGGCAGAACCATCGACGCGTTGGGACGTCCCATAGATGGAGGCCCCGATTTTGAAGGCGTGGCCCGTTACGAGGTGGAAAGTTCCTATTCCAACCCCTTGGCAAGACCCCGCATCGACACCCCCATGACCTTTGGCATCAAGGCCATCGATGGCCTGCTCACCATCGGAAAGGGCCAGAGAATGGGCATTTTTGCCGGTTCCGGTGTGGGCAAAAGCACTCTGATGGGGATGATTGCCCGCAATGTTCACGCCGACGTCAACGTCATCGCCTTGGTGGGCGAGCGTGGCCGGGAGGTGAAGGAGTTTATCGAGCGGGATCTGGGGGAAGAGGGAATGCGCCGCTCGGTGGTGGTGGTTGCCACCTCCGACCAGCCTGCCATGCTCCGCCTCAAATGTGCTATGGCGGCCACTTCGGTGGCGGAATACTTCCGGGATCAGGGCAAGGATGTCCTGCTAATGATGGATAACCTTACCCGGTTTGCCATGGCCCAGCGGGAAATTGGCCTTGCCTCCGGGGAGCCGCCTGTGGCCCGGGGCTACACCCCTTCCATGTACACCGCCATGCCAAAGCTGTTGGAGCGCACCGGCAACTTCGAAAAAGGCTCCATCACCGGAATTTACGCCGTGCTGGTGGAGGGTGACGATACCAACGAGCCCATTTCCGATACAGTGCGGGGCATCATTGACGGCCACATCATCCTCTCCCGAAAAATCGCCGCTCGCAACCACTATCCTGCCATCGACGTGCTGGGCAGTGTCTCCCGCTTGATGAACGACATCGTTCCCCGGGAGCAAGTCGACGCCGCCAACCGCATGCGCAACCTGATGGCGGTGCACGAAAGCAACTACGACCTGATCTCCATCGGCGCATACAAAAAAGGCGCCAACCCCGCCCTGGACAAAGCCATCGCCAAAATAGACGGCGTCAATAGCTTTTTGCAGCAAGAGGTAGGGGAAAAGTTTGAATACGACGATACCATCAGCCAAATGAAAAAGGCTATTTCCGACTGATAGAGGTGAGCAAACTGAAGCGATTTTCTTTCACGCTCCAAAAACTGCTGGACTATAAAGAGCAGGTGCTGGAGGCCGAGGGGATTGTTCTGGCCAACATGAACGCCATTCTGGCGAGACTGATTGCCGAACAAAACGAGATGCGCCGTCAGCGGGGGGAGCGTCGGGAGTTGCTGCAGAAGATCAGCGCCGCAGGCATCACCGCCATGGAAATGGAAACCCACAAAAACTTCCTCATTGCTCTGGATTTTTCTCTCCGGCAGAAAGGGCAGCAGATTGCTCTGCAGCAGCAGGCCATCCATCGACAGATGGAAAAGGTCCGGCAGGCCAAGCTGGAAGTTTCCACCATGGAAAAGCTCAGAGAACGCAAGCTGGAAGAGTACAACTATCTGGCTCAGAAGGAAGAAGAGCGGCGGATCGAGGAGTTTGTCACCACCTCCAAAGCCATGGCAAACAGTTAGAAAACAGGAGCTCTTCCTGTTTCCTATAAATATTTAAAGAGAAAGGAGGAATACAGTGGTATTGCAGAGCACCCCAAGTGTTCAGGAGCTTTTGCCCCGCACTCAGACCGGCGCCACTGCGAAGGTATCTCCGGCAGAAACACCCTTCAAGGATTTGCTGGACGGTGCGTTACAGGCACGAACCGAGCCGCCCCAAGAGCCGGCCAAGGCGGCACAGTCGGGGGAGCAACCGGAGCAGTCCCCAAAAGAAGAGCAGCCGTCCAAGGACGCTATCGTCAAGGGGAAAGAGCAGCCGGTACAGGCGGAAAAACCCCGCAAACCTGTGAAGGAAGCCCAGACTCAGGAAGCAGCTACAGTGGTGGCAACTTTGATTGCTCCCATCATCCCAACGGTATTGGAGCTTGCGCCGGTCCAGACTTCTACCGTGGCAGAGCCGACTCAGATCGTGGAGTTGACCGCGGCTCCTGTGGAAACCGTTCTTCCCACCGGGGAGCAACCGGCCCCGCAATCGCAGGCAACCTTTGTACCGGTGGCCCAACCTCAGGTTCCCACTCAACTTGTATCTGCGATGGTGGAGCCTCAGCTGCAGGCAGAGCCTGTGGTTCAGGAGGAAGGCGTTGTGGTTGAGATGGCCGCCGATGTGGCAGAATCCGTCCCCGCCGTGGAAGGGGATCAGTTAACCCCCAAAATCGACGTCCAGCCCCGGCAGGAAAAGGCGGACCCGAATCAGGAAAAGTTTGATTCTCTCATCGCCAAAGCATCCCGGGAGCTTCCGGCCCCCAAAGTTCGGACAGGGCAGCCCAAGGACCCGGAGCAGCAGGAGATCTACTCCGACAAAGCCCCCACCCTCTCCAAAGGGGAAGGGAAGGCGCAGATCAAGGTAGAGCCTGAAGAAAAAAGCCGGGAGCCCAAAGCGCAGGAAACGCAGACGGCACCCAAGGAACTTCCCCCGGTGCAGATCAGGGGAATGGAGGCAGCGCAGCCACCAAAGCCGATGGCAGCGCCTACACCCACTCAGCAGGTGGAAGCACAGGTGCTCCAACATTTGGAGCAGGGTAAAACCGAATTCCGGATGCAGCTGGCTCCCAAGGAGCTGGGACGAGTGGATGTGCGGATGCTGCTGGAGGACGGCAAGCTGACGGTACAGATTCTCACGGCTACCTCCAAGGCAGCACAAGAGCTGCAGCGTTCCGGCGAAAGCCTGACGGCATCCCTGCGGATGGCAGGAGCACAGCTGGAGACCGTGCAGATCGTGCACCGGCCGGAAGAGCCTTCCCAGCAGATGGGCGGAGCCTTCAACATGGAAAACGGACAGCATCCCAGCGGCGAAAGCCACCACGGACAGAGCCCCCGGCAGCAGGGACAGGGAACCGAGTGGGAAGAAGAAACCTACCGGACCCCCGAAACACCCTCCCGTCTGCTGGATCAGGCAATCTAAAACATCGCATAGAATCGGGAAAGGAGGACTTCAGGTATGGCAACCACAGGATCAGTGGGCAGTGCAAACGGTGATTGGTATATTGATCCCAGCAAACTCAATTCCCACAGTGTGATTCAGGGCAAGGGAGCTGAGCAGATGGACATGGACGATTTCTTCAACCTTTTGGTAGCCCAGATGACCAATCAGGATATGATGAATCCCACCGCCGACACCGACTACATTGCCCAGATGGCCCAATTTACCACTCTGCGGGGCATTCAGGTGATTCAGGAGTATCAGCTTTCGTCCTACGCCAGCTCCTACGCCGGAAAAACCGTAGCGATTGCCCATACCGGCGAGAGCGGAAACCTCACCCGCACCGAAGGCGTGGTGGAAAGCGTCACCTTCTACGATGGCGAGCCCAAAGTTGTGGTGAACGGCGTCAGCTATCCCCTCTACTCGGTGATGGAGGTCAAATCTGCGGGCAGAGGTTCCACCGGTGAAGCCAGCGGTAATCCCATTACTCCCAGCGAAGCCGCCGCCTATATCGGCAAGACTGTCACCGTCCACTACACCGATGACGATGACAACAAAATAGAAGTGGAAGGGGAAGTCACCGCCGTAAAAACCGGAAAGAATGGGCAAACCCTTCTGGTCATTGACGGCAACGAATACCCTGTTTCGGCAGTCACCGCAGTTTCTTAGACAGGCATTGCCACTTGGATGTTACACCACCGGATATACAAGGAGGAATGGTGGTAGTTTTATGAATGATTTTACAAACAGACTAAACGGCCCCGGAAATTTAGGGCGGGTCAACCTTCCCATCACCACCGGAAGACCCATGCCCGGCGCAAATCCCCCGGTTACCCAAGCCGGAAAGACCTTTCGGCAGCTACTGGATGCCTCGTTGGGCCAAACCCAGAAGCTCACCTTTTCCAAACACGCGCAGGCTCGGGTGGAGCAGCGGGGAGTGGAGCTTTCCGCCGCGGATTTGGAACGGCTGGAACAGGCGGTGGGCAAGGCGGAGGAAAAAGGCGTGACCGATTCCCTGATGTATCTGGGAGGCACCGCCTTTATCGTCAATATCCCCAACCGGGTGGTTGTGACGGTGGTGGACGGCAGCGACACCCAAAACAACGTGTTTACCAACATCAACGGTGCAGTGATTTTATAAATAGCCGGACCTTTTACAGGAAGCTATGGGAATTCCGACTGACTGACGAATTCCAACGCAAAGGATCACTGCCCCTTTCACAATTTGCTTTGTAAAGGAGGCACTTTATTATGATGCGATCCCTTTCGTCCGGTGTAGCCGGACTGCGCGCCCATCAAACCAAGATGGACGTCATCGGTACCAACATTGCCAACGTCAACACCTACGGATTTAAATCCAGCCGGGTGACCTTTTCCGACGTTTACTATCAGACTCTTTCCAGCGGCAGCGCTCCTTCCGACCTCACAGGCGGAACCAACCCCACCCAGATCGGCTATGGCGCGGCGGTGGCCACCATCGACGTGATGAACACCCAGTCGGGGCTTGCTTCTACCGACCGGGCACTAGACCTGTATATCAACGGCGACGGCATGGTGGCGGTAAAGGATGCCAATGGCAACCTGTTTTACACCCGTCTGGGCGTCACCGGCTTTGATGGCGCCGGCAATCTGGTAGATGCCAACGGTAACTTTATCATGGGCTTTCCTATGAAAGACGGAAAACCCGTCATCAATCCCGATGGCACCGTGGACGTGGATAGCCTGTCGAAAATTTCCGTGGATAAGGACCTGTTGGATCAGATGACCAACATTTCCATCGGCACCACCGGAGAGATCACCGGAACCTTGGCCGGGGACACCGAGATCACCGTGAGTAAAAAGAAGCCCGACTGGCTCATTGACGTGGAGATCGACCCGGAATCCAACGTGGTGGGCGATGTGAAGGTAGTGATGGAGTTTATCACCTCCACCAATTCCCCCATGCCTGCCGACTGGATCACCGCTATCGAGGCTAAGACCAACTCCCAGATCAGTGGGGAATACGCCTTTGCTTACGATCCTGATACCAAGGTGATTACGGCCACCTCCAGCGGGGGCGACGTGCTGACCGGCATCTACAAAAAGGGCACCACCATCGACATGACCGATGCCAGCGGCAAGGTGATGATGACCCTGACTACCGATAAGTATGCCGATCCCGATAAGACCATTACCACCTTGGGAGATGTGAATTTTACTCTCAAGCAGATGCTGGCGGTGGAGTATAATGATAAGGGCGGCAACAGAACCCGGCAGGAGATTGAATACGATCTGGTTTCCACCGAGGTGACTCTGGGTGACATCAAGCTGATCATCGATCCCGAGAGCGCCAAAGAGGTGACCACCCTGCAGCTGGCCTACGATACAGGCAATGCCTTTGCAGCGGGAACCGGTGCTTGGCTGCTGGGTGCTATTCTGGATCCAAACTCCGGCTACTCTGCACAGGAGCTAAAACTGGCCGCCGGCATAAGCCAGACGATAGCCAAAAGCTATATCGGTAACGCTTTCCTCAACTTTATGGACCCCGATGCCGTGGAAAAGGTCATCAAAGCCATTGATAAACCGGGCCAGTACAAAATTTCTACCGTGGATGAAACTCCTGCTACCAATGGCTTCCGTTTTGTGATCAAGCACAGTGACGGCACAGAAGTAATGTCTGAAAAGGTGACCAAGGCTGACGATGATGTCAAATTTACTGTCGGTACCCCTTCCAGCACCATTGCTGTTGGCACAGCACAAGCGGGGCATTTTTCCGCTACGGCGGATACAGGGGTGACAGCTCTGGGTCTATCTGATATAAGGGTAAAGGAGCTTTTGGCTAAGCTCCCCATTGGCGACCACAAGATTCGAGTTGTCGACCCCGCCGTCTCTGGCGGGTCAAAGGCTTATGACATTCTGCTGGACGGCACCACAGTGGGCAATGTTGACGCTGGCGAAGATATTGTCATCGATGGAGTAAACTTAGGTCCGCTGAACACCACCAGCATGGCCGTTAATACGGATCACGCCATCGGCAAAGTCGAGCGGGGAGTCAGTGTATCCAACAGCAACCTGGCCAGCATGACCGAAAAAAACATGCTGCAGCTACAGGACGAAAACGGTAATGTGCTGGAAGAAGTGCTGTACAACGGCGGCAACACCGTCAAGCTAGGTGACCTAAGCATCAAGGTAGACCGGGAAAACCTGCTGGATTATTTTGCTGATCGCAACAAGCTAGAAGGCAGTGCGGAGTCCCTCGGCAGGGTATCCCAGCAGCCTGTCAAAGACTGGATGTTTGACAATGCCGCCGCCAACGCTCAGCCCGGCATCGGCAAAATTGTCAACATCGGCAACATCGCCCTTGCCAAGATTCCCAACATGGTGGCCATGGAGCAGAGCGGAAGCAGCTACTTTGTCACCACCGCCAACTCCGGCGAGGCCATCTTTGTACGGCCGGGGGTCAACGGCACCGGCACTCTCAAATCCGGGTATCTGGAAATGTCCAACGTAGACGTTTCCAAGGAGTTTACCGATATGATCACCACCCAAAGAGGATTCCAGGCCAACACTCGGATCATCACCGTCTCCGACGAGATGCTCAACGAGCTGGTCAACCTCAAGCGCTGATAAAAAGATAACGGGAGCACTGCGGGGGAGATAGGTTCCCCTGCAGTGTATCCCCCGTATAAGCAAAGGAGCCCTGGATATGATCGAGCTCACTAAGCTGAACAAAAAGAAGTTCTACCTCAACTGCGATCTCATCGAAACCATAGAATCCACGCCGGATACCGTGATTACCCTGCGTAACGGCAAGCTGGTTCTGGTGCAGGAAACGCCGGAGAACATTGTTGAGGAAGTGATTGCCTACAAGCGAAAGCTGATACCATAGCCTTGCTGCAGGTTTTCCAGTGCGACAAAACAGCGGGGGCTGTTCAAAATCACCACGCTTGGGGCATGGGGGATAGAAAAACATGAATTTAGCCTTTATCATTGGAGTGCTCGGAGCCTTTGGGCTGGTCGTCTACGGCATCCTGGACTCGGGAAGCCTTATGGCCTTTTACGATTTTCCCAGTATCGTCATCACCATCGGCGGTACCCTAATGGCCGTTGTGGCCTGCTTTCCATTTAAGGATCTTGCCAAGATTCCCAAGCACTTCCCCATTATTTTGGGGGTGGGCAAACACAAGTGGGATCCCATCTACTACATCAATACCATGACCGAGCTTTCCACCGAGGCTCGCCGAAAGGGCTTGCTGGCTCTGGAGGATCGGGTGGCAGAGTTTGAGGATCCCTTTTTGCGGGACAGCGTCATGCTGATTGTAGACGCCATGGAGCCGGATAAAGTCCGGGACCAATTGGATAATGAGCTGGGCAACATCGAGGCACGGCATGCCGTAGCTTGGAATATCTACGACAAAGGTGCAGCTCTGGGGCCCGGCTTTGGTATGATCGGAACCCTGATCGGTCTGATCAACATGCTGGACCAGATGAACTTTGAGGAGGAGGGGGGAGCCCAGCAACTGGCCT
>JAHDPQ010000137.1 GCA_018434245.1 Oscillospiraceae bacterium | reverse complement strand
TGTTTGTCCAAAGCGGGCGGCAGGAGGGGGGGCTGCAGAACTTCTGCGAGATGAACGACCACTGCATCCGCCATCTGTTTTTTGAAGATGGCTCTTGGGCCCGGTATGCTTGGTATGCCTTTCCCCAAAAGCAGTTTGCACTGAAGGAGCAGGACGTAAAGCCACTCCTTAGCGGCTGGGAAGGCCCCGTGGGCTGCATGGCCACCGACCGGATTATGGTGGAGGGCAAGCCGGTGGGCTATATGTACCGGGAGGAACCTAGCCCTGAACATAACGGGGACAGCGGCTGGCGGTTTTTTGCCGGAGATGAGGACGAGGAGTATCTCGGCAATCCGGAGTATGTGGGAGTTTACTCCCTCAATGTGCTTTGCAACTATTCCCCCGATATTGGGGAGCATCTGACGGCTCCCTGCGGAACCGCCTGCTTCCGGGGAGAAGACGGCAGCCTGCAGCGGGAAGAGCAGTAGCTCCTCTCCCTGTGTATCCTAGCTTTTATCAATGGTAACAAGAAGGAGTCTTCCATGAAAAACGCCCGGCTGATTGTCGCGGAGGCATTGCTGAAACTGGAGCGGCGGGAGGCGTGGTCCAACCTCACCCTGGACCGCGCTCTGGAATATTATACCCTAAAGCCGGAGGAAGCAGCCTTGGCGGCAGCTCTTTTTTATGGCGTGATCGAGCGGCGCATCACCTTGGATGCCTGCATCGCCGCCCACTCGGCCAAAAAGCCGGAAAAGCTGGATGGTGCAGTCCTCTGTGCTCTGCGGCTGGGAGTCTACCAGATTCTATATATGAATTCCATCCCCCACAGCGCTGCAGTGGATGAGAGCGTCAAAATCGTAAAGAAGCTGCGCAAAACGCAGGCGTCGGGGTATGTCAACGGGGTGCTCCGCTCCTTCCTGAGGGGGGGGGCTGTGATTCCCCTGCCCCAGAAACCTTTGTCCGCCCGGCTTTCTGTGGAGTTTTCTTGTCCCCAGCCGCTGGTGGAAAGCTGGCTTTCTTCCTACGGGGAGGAGGCTGTCCGCCGTTTTTTGTCCGGCAGCATAGGGCCTGCGCCCTCGGCCCTGCGGGTCAACACCCTGCGCATTTCCCCGGAGGAGCTGGCAAAGCGTCTGGAACAAGAAGGCGTCGCCGCCGCTCCCCACCCCCATATCCCCGGCTGCCTTATGGTTCGGGGAGGGGCTCTACACAAAACAAAAGCCTTTGGAGCAGGACTGTTTCATCTACAGGACCCGGCCAGTCAGCTCTGTGCTCTGGCTTTGGAGGTATCGCCGGGGATGCGGGTGCTGGACGCCTGCGCTGCTCCGGGGGGCAAAAGCTTTACTTTAGCCCAGCAGATGGAAAATCAGGGGGAGCTGGTGGCCTGCGACCTCCACGCCAAGCGGGTGGGTCTTATCCAAAAGAGAGCACGGGAGATGGGCCTTGACTGCATCACCCCCCAGAGCCGGGACATGACGGAGTTTGACCCGGAGCTGGGCACCTTTGACCGGGTGCTCTGTGATGTTCCCTGCTCGGGTTACGGGGTGATTCGCCGCAAGCCGGAGATCAAGTATAAGTCCTTAGAAGATTTTACAGATATTACCAATATTCAGTATAAAATACTGGAAACAACCGCACAATACTGTAAGGCGGGCGGGGTTTTGATCTACTCCACCTGCACTCTCAATCCTGTGGAAAATGGAGGGGTGCGGGAGCGGTTTCTTGCTGCGCATCCGGAGTTTTCTCCCCGACCTCTGGGAGGCTTGCTGGGGGAGGATTCCCAGCACACTCTGATGGGAGAATGGGATGCCGACGGCTTTTATCTGGCCGCCTTCACAAGGAGGGAGGAGCCTTGATCAATCTCTTGAACCTGACCCCAGAGGAGCTTTCCGACCTGCTGGGCAGTTGGGGAGAACCCGCTTTTCGGGCGGGGCAGCTCTTTGACTGGCTCCATCAAAAGCGGGCGGCAACCTTTGACGAAATGTCCAACCTTCCCAAGTCTCTACGCAGCAAGCTGAAAGAACATTGCACTACCGGAAGCCTGAATCTAAAAAAAAGACTTGTATCCACCATAGACGGTACGGTAAAATATCTGTATGGTCTGGAGGACGGAGCCGCAGTGGAGGGCGTGGTGATGCGCTACCGCCACGGCAACAGCCTGTGTATTTCCACTCAGGTGGGCTGCCGGATGGGCTGTGGCTTTTGCGCCTCTACACTGGGAGGGCTTGTGCGGGATCTTTCCGCCGGGGAGATGCTGGGGGAGGTGTATGCCGCCGCCCGGGACCTGCCCGACGGGGAAAAAATCGGCAGCGTTGTGCTGATGGGCATCGGGGAGCCTTTGGATAATTTTGATAACGTCTGCAAATTCTTGGACCTGCTCTCCCATCCCAAGGGGTTTGGAATGAGCCTGCGCCATGTCTCCCTTTCCACCTGCGGCTTGGTGGACGGCATCTACCGGCTGGCGGAAAAGAAATACCCCCTGACTCTTTCGGTCTCACTCCACGCGCCGGAGGACGACATGCGCTCCGCCCTGATGCCGGTCAACCGCAAGTACAACATTGATACATTGCTGACCGCCTGCCGGGATTACTTTGCGACAACCGGGCGGCGGGTCAGCTTTGAATATGCCCTGATTCATGGAAAAACCGACAGCGTGCAGCAAGCGCGGCGTCTGGCGACACTGTTAAAAGGAATGAACTGTCACGTCAACCTGATTCCCCACAACGCCGTTCGGGAGCGGGAGTTTTCCCGCAGCACGCCCCGGGCGGTGCGGGAGTTTCAGCAGGAGCTGGAAAAGGCGGGTATTACCGCCACGGTGCGCCGGGAGCTGGGAGCCGATGTAATGGCTGCTTGCGGTCAGCTGCGCCGGGAAAGCTAGGAGCATCTTGCAGCTTCCTTCCAACCGCTGCCGGGCGGACAAAAACCGGCAACCTTTTGGGGGTGGACTTCTTGTTAAGCATATATGCAGGCTCTGATACGGGGCGAGTGCGCAAAAGCAACCAGGACTGTTATGATTACAAGATTCTGGGAAAGGAGCTGGCCTTTGCGGTCCTTTGCGACGGCATGGGAGGCCAGAACGGAGGCCAGCTGGCTGCGGAAAAGGCAACGGATTTTGTCACCGAGATGTTGTCCCGGGATCTTCGGCCCGGCATGGCGGAAACCAGCCTGCGCAGCATTGTGCTGTCGGCAGTAGCGGGGGCCAACGCCCTTGTCTACGATATTTCCCGCAAAAACGCGGAGCTTGCCGGCATGGGAACCACTCTGATTGCCGCAGTGTTTGACGGGGGCCATGTGTTTGTGGCCTATGTGGGGGACAGCCGGGCCTACCATCTTTCTGCCGCGGGAGAGGAGACTCAGCTGACCAAGGACCACACGGTGGTTCAGATGCTTTTGGATATTGGAGAAATTGACCGGGAAGAAGCCCAGCGCCATCCCAAACGCCACTACATCACCCGGGCGGTGGGGGTGGCCTCCACCGTGGAGGCGGACTTTTTGGAGCACCCTCTGGAGCCGGGAGATACCATTCTGCTTTGCAGCGATGGCCTCTACCACTACGTAGAAGCGGGGAGCCTTGCCGGCCATCTTCGGGAGAGTCTGGCGGCAAAAAGCGTGGATAATCTGATTGCTCTGGCCAACCAGGCCGGCGGTTCCGACAACATCACCGCCGTTGTGGTGTGCCGGGAAAGCGGCGGTATCGCCGGAGCACGGCCGCAAAACGGGCCGCGGACCGGGGAGGAGAATTAAGTGGATCACAATGCCGACAAGTATCTGGGCAAACGCCTGGAAGGACGATACGAAATACAAGAGCTCATCGGCACCGGGGGCATGGCCAATGTCTACAAGGCCTTTGACAGCATTGACCAGCGTACGGTGGCGGTAAAAATCCTGCGGGATGAGTACCTGACCAACGAGGAGTTTCTGCGGCGCTTTAAAAACGAGAGCAAGGCCATTGCGGTGCTCAGCCACCCCAATATTGTGCGGGTGTACGATGTTTCCTTTACCAATCGGGTTCATTCTATCGTCATGGAGTACATCGACGGCATCACCCTGAAGGATTACATCGAGCGTCAGGGGATTCTCTCCTGGAAGGAAGCCGTCCACTTTACCCTGCAGATTCTGCGGGCGCTGCAGCACGCCCACGAAAAAGGGATTGTCCACCGGGACATTAAGCCCCACAACATCATGCTGCTACAAAACGGAACCATCAAGGTCACCGACTTTGGCATTGCCCGCTTTGCCCGCAGCGAGGTAAAGACCATCACCGACCGGGCCATTGGCAGCGTCCACTACATCAGCCCGGAACAGGCCATGGGGGACAATACCGACGAAAAATCCGACATCTACTCGGTGGGGGTCATGCTCTTTGAAATGCTCACCGGCAAGCTTCCCTTTGAGGCGGAAACAGCGGTGAGTGTGGCCATCAAGCAGATTCAGTCTCAGGCGGTGCTGCCCACCGAGCTTAACCCCAACATCCCCAAGGGACTGGAGGACATCACTGTCCGGGCTATGCGCAAAGACGCAAGACAGCGCTATCAAAGCGCCGCCGAGATGATTGAGGACATCGAACGGTTTAAGCAGAACCCCTCCATCCAATTCGAGTACAAGTATCTGACCAACGAAAATTCCCAAGCCACAAGAAAAAAATACCGCCGGGCTATCTCCGAAACCCGGGAGGAGGAGCAGCAGGCCATGGAAGCCAGGCGCAGACGCCGAACCCCTTATATCCCCATTCTGACCGGAGTGACCTTTGCCTTTGTGCTGGCCTCTCTGGCCTTTGTGGGACTGATGATCTGGCTGAACAATCCCTTTGCACAGGTGCCGGAAATTGAAATGCCCAATCTGGTGGGGGTCAAATTTGATACGGCCAAGGAGCAGTACGCCGCCGAGTTTGAGCTGGTGCAGGAAGAAGTGAGCAACAGCGACGAATGGGGCCCCGGCATCATTTTTGAGCAAAACCCCAAATCCGGACGGACCATCCGGCAGGGAAGCACGGTGAAGGTCAAGGTCTCCAGCGGACAGCAGGTGGTTACCATTCCCAACTTCGAGCGCAAACCCGCCGAGCAGGCGATCCAAAAGTTGGAAGAGCTGGGGCTGGTGGTAGAGGAAAAGCATGTCTACCACGACGATATTCCCGCCGGCAGTGTCATCTACACCGATCCTTCCAAGGATTCTCAGGTGAGCACCGGAACCAAAATAGCCGTCTATATCAGCCTTGGCCCCGATGAAGCTTGGACCTCTATTCCCAATCTGGTGGGTCTGACGGTGGATCAGGCAAGGCATCTGCTGGAAATCAACAACCTGCGGGTGGGAGACATCACCGAAGAAGCCGCCGAAGAACCGGCCGGTACCATCATCGCTCAAGACCCGGATTCCGGCGGTGTGCAAGTGGAAGGCACGGCTATTAATATCATTGTCAGCACCGGTGCAGGGGGCGAGTTTAAACGAATTGCCATCCCGGTGGAGCTGCCTGTCGACGTGGACCGTCTGGTCACCTTCCAAGCCTATCAGGACGGAGAACTGGTGCAGGAAGAATCCCTCAATCCCTCGGAAGTGGGAACTTGGCGGCCTTGGTTTACCGGAGAGACCGAGGAGGTTTTTATTGAGGTGTTTATGGACGGCAAGTCCTATAAACAGTATGAGCTCAACTTTGATACCCGGCTGTTTCAGGAGGTGGCGGGGGGAGCGGGGCTTCCCGGAGGTTCCGACAATCGCCAGCTGGAACGCCCCAGAGACAACCATTGAATCGGGGAGAATTGACAGGCCGGATTTGGAAGGCCACGGCAGGATTTTACTATGTCAAGGGCGAGGATGACCAGCTAATTGAATGTCGCGCCAGGGGGGTGTTCCGCAAGGAGGGAAACACCCCTTTGGTGGGGGACATGGTTCGTGTTGTTCTTTCTCAGGAGGGAGGCGGCACCGTCAGCGAGATTCTTCCCCGCAAAAACAGTCTGGTGCGGCCACCTCTGGCCAATCTGGACCGGATGGTGCTGGTACTGGCGGTAACCGATCCGGTTCCCAACTTTTTTGTGGCCGACTCCTATCTGGCCATTTTGGCTCACCGGAGCATTGATGCTCTGGTGGCCCTCACCAAGACGGATTTGGGGGAGTCGGCAGGTCTGGAGCGGCTTTATGCCGGTGCCGGATACCCGGTTTATGTCATTGGGCCATCAGGGGAGGGAATCCCTGCCTTGGAGGATGCTCTCTCTCAGGGAATCAGCGCCTTTTGCGGCAACAGCGGTGTGGGGAAATCCACCCTGCTCAACCGCATCGATTCCCGCCTGGCTCTGCCCACCGCAGACACCAGCCGAAAGCTAGGACGGGGCCGTCACACCACCCGCCATGTGGAGCTACTCCCTCTGCCGGGAGGGGGTCTTGTGGCCGATACCCCGGGGTTTTCCTCCATTGAGATGCTGCGGATGGGCCACATTCCCAAAGAGGAGCTGGCCCTCTGCTTCCCGGAGTTTTCCCCCTATCTGGGGAAGTGCCGGTTCAACGACTGCTCCCACACCCGGGAAACAGGCTGCGGGGTGCTGCAGGCTTTGGAACAGGGGAGCATCGATTCCCGCCGCCACGAAAGCTACCGGAAGCTCTACGACGAGGCCCGGCAGGTGCGGGAATGGGAGGTGTAGCGGCTTGGAACACGAGAAGATCGCGGCTCCCTATGGCTGCGCAGTCATAGGGGCCGGAGAGATACGGGACTACGAGGCGGTATCGGCTCTGTTAGAGCCGGACGCCTTTGTCATCTGCGCTGATGGTGGTTTGAAGCACTGCCGCAAGATGAATCTGCGCCCCCATCTGCTGGTGGGGGATTTGGATTCGCTGGAGACGGCCCCTCCCGCCGGGTTGGAGCTGGTGGCCCTTTCCCCGGATAAAAACTACACCGACTCCTATCACGGGGTGGAGCAAGCCCATAAGCGGGGGTATCGCCGCCTGCTGTTGACGGGGATGCTGGGGGGGCGGCTGGATCACACCCTGGCCAATCTCGGTTTGTTGGCCCATGTGATGGGGCAGGGGACCGACGCGCTGCTCACCGATGGAGTCTGTCACGCCTATGCTCTGATGGGCAAGGGAAAGCTACTGCTACCCCGGCGGCCGGGGTGCTACTTTTCCCTGTTGGCTTTGGCTCCCTGCCGGGGAGTTACTATTCTGGGCGGAAAGTATCCCCTCGATGATTACCCCTTGTCCCCTTGGGACCCCCGGGCAGTCAGCAATGAGTTTTGCGGCGGGGATGTCACCATCCTTCAGGAGGAGGGGGCGCTGGTGGTTCTTACCCAGCCCAAGTAGTGGGATGTACGGTGACGGGTATACCGGGAATTAGCGCAACGGGTAAAATCTGTGTCGGGTGGAACAGAGGGGGGGCGCTGGTGGCTTCCACCCAGCCCAAATAGGAGGGCGTGCCTGTGTCAGAGCACCGGAAATTAACCCTAACAGGAGGGAGTGCCATGAGAAAAACCTTAAAGCCCAGCCTGCAACTGATGGTAGTCTGGCGGGCATTGTTGGTTTGCGCCACCCTGGTGCCCGCCTTTCTTTGTTCCTTGCTGATTCGGCCCGGTTCCGGGGTCTGGATTGGGGTGACCTTTGTGTGGGTGGCGGCCTTTTTGTTCTGTTACCTGTATTATCTTCCTGCCCGGTTCCGGCGTCTTTCTCTGGAAATTAAGGAGGATCGCTTTATCCTTTCCACCGGAGTATTTCGGCAGGTGACGCGCACCATTCCTTTTGAGAGCATTCAGTTTCTCTCTCTGCGCTCCTCCCCCATTCATCGGTACAAGAAGCTGTGTTCGTTGGTGATTGTGGCTCCCGGAGGCCGGATGCAGATGCCCGGACTTGCTCAGGAGGAGGCCGGCCGTTTGGTGAGTGTGTTTTTTCGCTCCCACTGATCGAGAATTTTTCATAAGGATTAAAAAATCTGCGAAAAACGCCCTGTTTTACAGAGGCGTTTTTTTGTATGGTTATATTTCCCGACTTGCCTTGGGGGGGCAGACGAAGGCGAAACTCTGCGGATCTTGTCCCGTTCTGCAGAATTTAGTGATAAATAATTATCTTAATAATAATATTTATATCTAAAAAATATTATTACAATAAGGTTTTGGAGCAATATAACTATTTAAAAATCAGCAAAAAATTATTATGGTCAAAACAAACAAATTTAGTTCGATATTTTCATCACAAACTAATTGATAAAATTATTGCATTTGCCTTTTTATGGGTGTATCATGGAAACAGCGAACCCCCATTATTGATGAAGGGTGTGTTAACATGAAGGAGAGTGTTGTGGCAAACAAGGGTTCTCTGTTTCAGATGGAGGGTGTACCTCCCCTGGGCCAGGTGGTCCCACTGGGAATGCAGCATGTGGTGGCGGCCATTGTAGGTGTAGTGACACCGGCGCTTCTGGTATCCAATACCTGTGGCCTGGAAGGGGCCGACCGGACCATTCTGGTTCAGGTGTCTCTACTGATCACAGCTTTGACAACCTTGCTTCAGCTATATCCTCTCGGACGGGTGGGCGCTGGGCTGCCGGTGATCATGGGCGTGAGCTTTGCCTATGTACCCACTCTGCTGGCCATTGGCGGACAGTTTGACCTTCCCACTATTTTGGGCGCTCAGATTGTAGGTGGAATCGTTGCCATTATCTTCGGAATCTTTTTAAAGCAGCTGCGGGTGTTTTTTCCGCCTCTGGTAACAGGCACCGTCATCTTTACCATTGGTCTTTCCCTGTATCCCACCGCTGTGCGTTATATGGCGGGTGGAGCTGCAAGTGACAGCTTCGGCAGTCCCAAAAACTGGTTGGTAGCCATCATCACTCTGGCAGTGGTGATCTTCTTTAACCACTTTACCAAGGGTACCGCCAAGCTCGCCGCTATTCTGATTGGTATGGTGGCAGGCTATATAGTAGCTCTGGCCATGGGAATGATTAACTTTGACTCTGTGCGGGCAGCGCCCTACTTTCAGGTAGTAGCTCCCCTGCACTTTGGCATCAAATTTAATATTTCCGCTTGTATTTCTATGGCGATTATGTATGTTGTCAACTCTGTTCAGACCATTGGAGACCTAAGCTCCACCACCTTGGGCGGCATGGATAGGGTTCCCACCGACCGGGAGCTTTCCGGCGGCATTATGGCCCAAGGATTTGGCAGTGTAGTTGGCGCCTTCTTTGGTGCTTTGCCCACTGCTTCCTACAGCCAGAACGTGGGCATTATTACCGTTAACCGGGTGGTTAATAAAATGGTGTTTCTCTTTGCATCGGGTGTGCTGTTGGTAGCGGGTTTTATTCCCAAGTTTGCCTCTGCCCTTACCACCATTCCCCAAAGTGTGATCGGCGGCGCTACCATTTCCGTTTTTGCCACCATCACCATGACCGGAATGCGCATGATTACCTCCGATGGCCTGACCCCCCGTAACGTGGCGGTGGTAGGGCTGGCTGTGGCTCTGGGCGTAGGTGTCACCTCTGTGCCCGGTTGTCTGGGCGGCTTCCCTGCTTGGGTCACTACCGTGTTCGGCAGCTCCTCTGTGGTAATTGCTACTCTGGCGGCTATTCTCCTCAATCAAATTCTTCCGAGGCCTGAACAGGCTAAGGAGGCTGAGAATGAAGCTGGACCCGCGTGACCTGATTCCTCTGGTCTATTTTCTGGGTGCTGCATTAGGAGAAGCTGTCGAAGTAGCTTTGGTGGATATGATGGAAGAGCGTTATATCGTGGTTTGTCATGGAATGAATGGCCGACAGGCGGACGATCCTTATGTGCTTCCGCCCCGACTGAAAAAAGCTTTGGCTCAGGGGCGGGACTGGATCGAAAGCTCCGACCGCTCCGGTGCGGCGTACTTCCTGCGGGATCAGGAGGGCGGACTGAGAGGCCTGCTGATCTTGCGTCGAAACTACGGTTCCCTGCTGGATGTTTACGCAAATCTGGGAGAAGTCCTCGTCTCGTTGGGACTGACACCTCCCGCTGCAGGGAAGGGGCTGGAGGATCTGGTGGATCAAGAGCTGGACCGCCTGCTGCCGGACCGGGATATTCCAAGCCTGCCGGTGCGGGAAAAGAAGCTGACCGTGGCTGCGTTGGAGGAAGCGGGAGTCTTTCAGGTAAAGGGTGCAGTCAACTGCGTGGCTAACCGACTGGGAGTTTCCGCCCCCACGGTGTATCGGTATCTCAAGAAAATGTCATAATCGATTGTATTAACAAACACCCATCCGGTGATGCCGGGTGGGTGTTTTCCGTTGCGGAGTTTGACTGTGGCAGGTTAAAAGCACAGGCAGTGCTCTCGGTACTCCGATACAAAATTAAATTCTTAAAATGATGGAAGGTTATTTTAATGCTTCAAATTCAAATTATAGTAGCTGTATGAAATGAATAACTGTTAACGTTGAATTGTTTAATTTGTTTGGCAAATATGCGATATTTTAGCGTTTCGCTTGATTAATGAGGTTGGGTAGGTTATAGTTGTCTATGAAACTTATGAGATTTGTAGCTGCAAAAAATAGGTTGGGAGGGCTACATATGATTTATTTTGACAGTAAGCGCAAGATCCTCATGGAATCGGAATATCGCTATCAGCTACAGGATAGGGATAAGCCCAACTTGTATCGGGAAATGTTTCCGTACAGCGAGATTCCCAAATGCACCTTTAACCAGCGGACCAGCCCTTTGGACCCGCCGGAAGAAATCTGGATTACCGACACCACCTTTCGGGATGGGCAGCAGAGCCGCTCGCCCTATACCCCCGATCAGATTGTCCACCTGTTCAAGCTGCTCAGCAAGCTGGGTGGGCCCAAGGGGAAAATCCGCCAGAGCGAGTTCTTCCTCTACAGCGACCGGGATAAGGAAGCGGTGCGCCGGTGTCAAGAACTGGGCCTTGCATTCCCCGAGATTACCGGGTGGATTCGCGCCACCAAGCAGGACTTCCAGATGGCCAAGGAAATGGGCCTGAAGGAATGTGGGATACTGGTAAGCTGTTCTGATTACCATATCTACCACAAGCTAAAGAAAAACCGCCGTCAGGCCATGGATGATTATCTGGCCATTGTAAAACAAGCTCTGGATGTGGGAATTCGGCCCCGCTGCCATTTTGAGGACATTACCCGGGCCAGCTTTTATGGCTTTGTGGTTCCCTTTGCCCACGCCCTCAACGAGCTTTCCAAAGACAGCGGTATCAAGATAAAGATTCGCGCCTGCGACACTTTGGGCTACGGGGTGCCCTATCCCGGCGCATCCATGCCTCGGTCGGTTTCCGGCATCATGTATGGCCTGCGCAACTACGCGGGGTACGAGCCCGAGCAGTTGGAGTGGCATGGCCACAACGACTTCTACAAGAGCGTGGTCAACGCCTCCACCGCCTGGCTGTACGGAGCCGCCAGCGTCAACTGTTCCCTGCTGGGCATCGGCGAGCGCACCGGCAACACCCCTCTGGAGGCCATGGTCATTGAGTACGCTCAGTTGCGGGGCACTCTGGACGGCATGGACACCACCGTCATCCGGGATATTGCCGACTACTACGAGCAGGAACTGGGGTATGAGATCCCCCCCAAGACCCCCTTTGTGGGCAGCGACTTCAACATCACCCAGGCGGGGATTCACGCCGACGGCATCCTCAAGGATGAGGAGATTTACAACATCTTCGACACTCGCACCCTGCTGAAATCCGCCCCCAGTGTGGCGATTTCCGCAACCTCCGGCGCGGCGGGAGTGGCCATGTGGCTTTCCACCAAGGTGCTGAACGGGGAACGGGTGGAAAAAGACGATCCCCGGGTGCTCAAGCTCAAGGAATGGGTGGATGAGCAGTACGAGGGCGGCCGTGTCACCGTCATTGGAACCAGCGAGCTGTGGCAGGCGGTTCATCTGCTCAACATCGTATAGGCTTAGACAAGCAAAAAGCCCTTCGGCCTTCCCATCAGGGGGAAGCCGGAGGGCTTTGGTTGTTGGGGTGATATATGGTGGTGGCTATCCCTCTAATATGTGACTCACCTTGAGGTGGGCGAAGGCGGGATCGTTTTGCAGATCGATATACAGAGGGGTTGCACTCATATTGCCCAGCAGGCGCAGTCTGGGACGCTCCGGGTCGGCCACGTAGTTCTGGACTACCATACAGCGAACCCCCGAGCTGAGCTGGACACAGGTTCCGGCAGGGTAGAGGGAGACTACCCGCCGCAGGGCCCGGACGATTTCAGGGTCGAACTTGGTGCCGGATTGGCTCTGGATAAACTCCATGGCCTCGGGGGGGAGCATGGGCTCCCGGAAGGGCCTGCGGGAGGCAAGGGCGTCAAAGACATCGGTGAGAGCGATGATTCTGCCGTAGATGGAGATTTTATTTTTCTTTAGGCCGTAGGGGTAACCGGAACCGTCGTAGTGCTCGTGGTGGTGTAGAGCACCCACACAGGCGTCGATAGAAATATCAAAGTTATCCCGCAGAAACGCAAAGCCGATTTCGGTATGTTTTTTCACAGTTTCGTACTCGGCAGGGGGTAGCTTGCCCGGCCGCTGAAGAATTTCCCGGGGAAGAAAGATGTTGCCCAGGTCGTAAAGCAGGGACGCCATTCCCAGCTCGTACAGCTGGGTACCGGAAATACCCATTTCCACCCCCAGAAGCAGCGAGAGCACCACAACGTTGGCGGCGTGGTAGAAATCATAGTTTTCAAAGGGCTTGAGGTCGATAAGGTCCACCACCCGGCGCTTGTTATCAATCAGAGCCTCGATGATGGGCAGGACAATCTTCTGTTGGGGGGCCACACTGGTCTTGCGAGGTTTTTTTAGATCCATTCGCTCTGCCTGAATCCTAAGGTCTCTAGCGGCTTTGATGGCGGCCAGACGCAGCTCGGATGGAATGACATCCTGCACCACCACATCCTGAGACTGGTTGTCCATAATATAAACGCCGGGGTAACCCAGTTCGTTCAGGCGGCGAATGTGAACACCGCCCAGAGTTAGCCCCTGGCCCATGATTACCTCGAGATTATCCCCGTAGATGTTGCTTCCCAGCACCATGCCCTCCTGAAGGCGGGGGAGAGATAGATAACGCATAGTGTCTTTCCTTTCAAAGGAAATTATTGTATAAGATTAGTGTATCGGTGCGGCGCCTCTTTGTCAATGTCCACAGGGAAAAAGCCTGGCGGCAAACTGGAAGTTACAACTGCAATCTGGAATTTGACAGGCTTTTGTGTTACTATAACGGTATCTCAAGTCGGAAAAGGTGAAAAGCATGTTGCAACAGCGCAGGAAAGACATTTTGGAAAAGGTAAAAACACATCGCATGGTCAAGGTGGCGGACCTTGTGAAGGAATATCATGTGTCGGTGGAAACCATCCGCAGAGATTTGGAATATCTGGAGAGCGCCGGCCTGCTCCGGCGGGTATACGGCGGCGCTGTGGCCCACGGCCTGTATGGACAGGAGCCCAATTACTCCCACCGGGAAGTGGTGAATTATCAGGAAAAGGTAGCCATCGGAATCAAGGCTGCCCAGCTGATTGAGGACGGAGATACCCTCATCTTTGATGTGGGAACCACCACTCTGGAGGTGGCCCGCAATTTAAAGGACAAAAAAGACCTGACGGTCATCACCAATGCAACATTAATCGCCCATGAAATGATACAGCAGCAAAACAGCCGGGTGATTTTGCTGGGAGGCGAACTTCGGCCCGGGGAGCTGGCGGTATCCGGCCACATCAGCGACCGGGATCTCAAGGAGTTTTACGCCAACAAGCTGATTATGGGGGTGGGCGGCGTTACCCTACAAAACGGATACACCGACTATCACCTGCAGGAGGCCAACACCAGAAGATGTATGATCGAACGCTCCGACCGGGTCATCGCCGTTGCCGATTACAGCAAGTTTGGTGTAACCGCCATGAACTTTGTCTGTAAAATATCACAGGTGGAAAAGCTGGTGACCGACTGGAGCACTCCTGACCCTGTCATTCGGGCCTTCCGGGATAGCGGCACCGAAGTGCTCGTCGCAGAGGAGCCCGGGCTCATGGATTAATGGAGCGCTGCCTTGTTCGGGGGAGAACACTTTGGCTGACCGTATAAAAATGAAGCGGAAGTAAGCTTACTTGCACTGCCGGCCCCGTTAAGCGGTTGCTGGCTTTCACCTCCAAAACAGATGTTATCGTTCAAGGGGACTTTGTGCACAAGCGCTTCCCGCCAATCAATAACCAAATATCCAAAGCCTTCTGTTGCAGGAAAACCGCAGCAGAAGGTTTTTTTATATGGCCAAAAACGAGCAATTACAACATTTGCAGCCACTAAACAACAAAAATAATAATTAATATTTGTATAAAATGTGGATATTGACTTAAATACAGTTCGATGTTATTCTTATTTTAACACATTACAATAAAAACTATTGGAATGTTGGCAAAAGTTCGGAAAAGGTTGGGTGTGTATTGTAACTTTAACAAGGAGGGTTGGGAATGTCTTTTAGCGATGTCATTATGTGGGTCATGGCAATTGGCGCAATCGTCGGGGGAATTGATCGCATTCTTGGAAACAAGTTGGGATTGGGTGACAAGTTTGAGGAAGGCTTCAACTCCATGGGGCCGCTGGCGTTGGGGATGGTTGGAATTGTGTGTCTGGCACCTGTGATTTCCAGATACCTTGGCCCGGCCATCATTCCGGGGCTGACGGCCATCGGCGCAGATCCGGCGATCTTTGGGTCCATTCTGCCCAACGATACCGGCGGGTATCCTCTGGCCATGAGTTTGGCCATCAATGAACAGGCAGGACTCTTTTCCGGGCTCATTGTATCCTCTATGCTGGGATGCACCATTGTTTTTTCTATCCCGGTGGGATTGGGTCTGATCGAAAAGTACGATCAGCCCTATTTTGCCAAGGGCCTGCTTATCGGCCTGATTACCGTACCGGTGGGTTCCATCATCGGCGGCGCCATAGCGGGATACGATATAGGCATGGTGCTGATCAACAGCGTGCCGGTGATTATTATTTCCGTGCTGCTGGCGTTGGGGCTCAAATTCATCCCCAACGGCATGATCAAGGGCTGCATTGTATTTGGCAAGTTTATTGTTGTGGTGATCACCATCGGATTGGCGGCAGCGGCCTTTGAGATGATGACCGGCGTGGTCATTATTCCCGGTATGGCTCCCATTGGAGAAGCGCTGGAAATCATCGGGAGCATCGGCGTGGTGCTGCTGGGAACCTTCCCGGTTCTTTCCATTTTGACCAAGGTTCTGGATAAACCTCTTTCCGCCGTAGGGAAGCATCTTGGGATGGATGCTACCTCCACCGCCGGAATCGTATTTACTCTTGCAAATTCCATTCCTGTTTATAAGATGATGAAGGATATGAATGCCAGAGGCAAAATCATCAATACCGCATGGCTAGTTCCCGCCACGGCAGCTTTGGGGGATCATCTTGGATTTACTGCCGGCGTACATCCCGAAGCCATTACCGCAGTGGTTTTATCCAAACTGGCAGCAGGTGTTTTAGCTGTGATTCTGGCCATGGCCATGACCAAGAGCACCGAGGCCGAAGACCGGCAAAGCCGGCAACTGATGGCCAAAGAAGAAGTAGCGGCCCAAAGCTGAAAGGAGGAGAGCGGAATGTCCAAAAAATACTATCTGGGTATTGATCAGGGAACCACCGGAACCACCACATTGCTGCTGGACGAAAACTGGGATGTGGCCGCAAGGGGATACAAGGAACACACCCAATATTACCCGGAAGCCGGATGGGTGGAGCACGACCCCATGGAGATTTGGGACGCTATTCTGGAATCCATCGACATGGTTCTCAAGGAAGTGGGAGCCAGCGCATCCGACCTAATCTGCATCGGCTTGGACAATCAGGGTGAAACCTGTATGATCTGGGATAAAAATACCGGCCAGCCGGTTTACAACGCCATTGTATGGCAGGACCGCCGCACGGCGCGTTATGCGGATCAACTCTCGGAACAGCACGGGCCGATGATTCGGGAAAAAACCGGTCTGGTCATCGACTCCTACTTCAGCGGGACAAAATTCAAGTGGATTCTGGATAACGTGGAAGGAGCCATGGAGCGGGCAAAAGCGGGGGATCTGATTGCGGGAACCCTGGACTGCTGGATGATCTGGAAGCTGACCCATGCCGGCGCCCATGTTACCGACCAGTCCACCGCCTCCCGGACCATGCTGCTCAACATCCACACTGGGCAATGGGATGACGACATTCTCCAAATCCTAGGCATTCCCAAGAGCATTCTCCCCGAAATTTGCGACAGTGCGCAGGTGTACGGCTATACCGATCCCCTAGATTTTTTCGGGGCGAAGATTCCCATTTCCGGCTCGGTGGTGGATCAGCAGGCCGCTCTGTTCGGTCAGGCCTGTTACACCCCCGGCACCGTCAAGACCACCTACGGAACTGGCTGCTTTATGCTGATGAACACCGGAGACAAGCCGGTTTATTCGGAAAATGGCCTGCTCACCACGGTGGCTTGGGGCCTGAACAAAAAGACATCCTTTGCCTTGGACGGCGGTGTGTACATAGCGGGAGCGGCGGTGCAGTGGCTCCGCGACAAGCTGAAAATCATCGAGAACTCCGCCCAGACAGAAGGGATGGCCATCGCGGCCCAAAAGACAGGGGGCGTATACTTTGTTCCTGCCTTTGCGGGACTGGCGGCCCCCCACTGGGATCAGTACGCCCGGGGGACCATTGTAGGCCTGACTGGAGGAACCACCAAGGAACAATTGGTGAGAGCCACTCTGGAAAGTGTGGCCTATCAGGTCAACGATAATCTGGAGGTGATGAACCGGGATTCCGGTATTCCCATTCAGGTGATGCGGGTGGACGGCGGTATGGTGGCCAACAACTTCCTCATGCAGTTCCAGTCGGACATTATGGGAATCCCGGTGGATGTACCGGTGATTACCGAGACAACGGCGTTGGGTGCAGCCTATCTGGCGGCGTTGGGAATTGGAGAGTTCTCCAGTCTGGATGAGCTGACCTCCAAGTGGAAGCTGGGTCGCCGCTTTGAACCCAACATGAGCGCCGACCAGCGGGAAAGCCTGCTCCATGATTGGCGCCGGGCGGTAGAGCGCTCCAAGAAGTGGGTGGAGATCGAAGCAGCCGAGGCTGTCACGGTCTGACCCTGTGTGTCAACAGATCCGGCCTGCCAAACAATGCGGCCGGCCGGATCTTACAACGTTATCCTTTGAAAGGGGTCTTTAAGCATGTTGCAAACCGATGTGCTGGTTATTGGTGCAGGGGCGGTTGGCTGTGCAATCGCCAGAGAACTCACCAAGTATCAGCTGAAGGTTTTGGTGGTAGACAAAAACGAAGATGTGGGAGGAGAGGCCTCCAAATCCAACAGCGCCATCATTCACACAGGATACGACGCTCCGCCGGGAACATTGGAGTCCCAGCTGGTGGTGGCCGCCAATCCCATGTATGAGCTGCTGACCAGGCAGCTGGATGTGCCATATCAAAAGGTGGGGGCCATTCTACCGGCCTTTACCGACGAGCAGTTTGATAAGCTTCCGGCTCTGAAGGCCAAGGCCTTTCAAAACCGGGTTTACGATGTGGAGTATCTGACAGGGGAGCAGCTGTTGGCCATGGAGCCCAACTTGAATCCTGAGGTAAAGGCGGGACTGTACATTCCACGGGAAAATATCATCGACCCCTTTCTTTTGGTGGTGGCCTACGCAGAAAATGCACAGCAAAACGGCGCCCACTTTTTGCTTAACACCAAGGTAACCGGCATCCGGGTGGAAAACGGCAGAGTGGTGGGGGCTCAGACAACGGCGGGAGAGATTCAGGCCACGTATATCGTCAATGCCGCCGGCCTGTACTGTGATGACGTTGCGGCCATGGTAGGGAAGAACGACTACACCGTCAACCCCCGCAAGGGTCAATTTTACATTCTGGATAAGAACACAACCTGCAAGGTCAACCACATTGTGCTGCCCATTCCCACCAAAGTGACCAAAGGCAAGTTGATGTGCCCCACCATTCACGGGAATATGCTGGTGGGCCCCACGGCGGAGGAGCTGGAGGACAAGCAGGATTACTCCACCACTGCCGAGGGCCTTGCCAGCATCGAAACCGATGTCCGCCGGCTGATTCCCGGTGTAAACCTCAGGGACAGCATCACCCAGTACTGCGGACTTCGGCCCAACCGCAACCCCGAGGGGCTCCATGTGGACACCTACGACGATGTCAAGAACTACGTGAATCTTTCCGGGGTGCGCTCCACCGGACTGACAGCCTCGGTCTCTCTGGGCAAGTATGTGGCCCAAAGGCTGATCGAAATCGGAATGCCGGTGAACTTTAATTCAACCTTCAACCCCATTCGTAAGGGGATTCCCCGGTTCCATGAAATGACCTACGAGGAGCAGGATGCCCTCATCCGGGAAAACCCCTTGTACGGAAAGGTGATCTGCCGCTGCGAGACCATTACCGAGGGGGAGATTGTGGAGGCCATTCACCGCCCCATACCGGCCCGGTCGGTAGACGCCATCAAACGGCGGTTGCGTGCGGGGATGGGCAGGTGTCAGGGTGGCTTTTGCGGCCCGAGAGTCCTTGAGATTCTGGGCCGGGAGCCGGGAGTTCCCACAGAGGAGATTCGCAAAAATCAGATAGGTTCTCACATGATAACCGGAAAGGTCCGTGGGGAAAGGGTAATCGCCAATGTATGAGATAAGTTGTGACGTAGCAGTCATTGGGGGAGGCCCGGCAGGATTGGCTGCGGCTGTCTCCGCAAAAAAGCAGGGGGCGAAGCAAGTCCTCGTCATCGAAAGAGACAGTTCACTGGGTGGGATTTTGCAGCAGTGCATTCATCCCGGATTTGGGCTTTCTTATTACGATGAGGAACTGACCGGACCGGAATACGCCGGGCGGTTTATCCGGCAGGCTCAGGAGCTTGGGGTCAAAACCCTCTTAAACTCCATGGTGCTGGAGGTGCTTCCCGACGGCACGGTTATCTGCACCAATGCAGAATACGGCATCACCACTGTTCGGGCCAAAAGCGTGGTGCTGGCCATGGGCTGCCGGGAGCGAACCAGGGGCAACATTCAGATTCCCGGAACCCGCCCGGCAGGCATCTACACAGCCGGTGCAGCCCAAAGGCTGATTAACCGGCAGAACGAAATGGTGGGCCGCCGGGTGGTCATCCTCGGATCGGGGGACATCGGCATGATCATGGCCCGGCGGATGACGCTGGAAGGCGCACAAGTGGTAGCAGTGGTGGAGATCATGGACTTTTTGGCGGGACTGACCCGCAACCGGGTCCAGTGTCTGGATGATTTCGGAATTCCCTTGCTGCTTTCCCACACGGTGACCAGAGTGATGGGCAACCGTCGGGTGGAAGGGGTTTGTGTAGCCCGGGTGGATGAAAACAAAAAGCCCATCCTGGAAACGGAGGAGTTCTATCCCTGCGATACCCTACTGCTCTCGGTGGGACTAATCCCGGAAAACGAGCTGAGCCGTACCGCCCACGTGGAAATGAGTGCCATTACCGGTGGGCCGGTGGTCAACCAGTGCATGCAAACTTCCGTGCCCTGTCTGTTTGCCTGTGGCAATGTGGTCCATGTCAACGATCTGGTGGACAACGTATCGTGGGAAAGCGAAGTGGCCGGGCGAGAGGCGGCCCGCTATGCCATGGGGCAGCTGCCACAGTCCGCAGGCACCGTCACCTGCGAGCCGGGAAACAATGTGCGGTATATCTGTCCCCAGCACATCGCCCTCACAGAGGAGAAAGCCGAGGTGGACCTGTACTTCCGGGTCAAGCTGCCGGAGGAAAAGGTGCGAATCCGCCTGCTCTGCAACGGAAAAGAGCTGGGGAAGAAAAGCGCTATCAAGGTAAACCCGGGGGAAATGGAACATATCAAGGTATCCATGTCCGATCTGACCGCGGGCAAGCTGGAAGTCCATGTGGCGAAAGGGGTGTAGAACATGACGGAAAAACAGATTACCTGCATCATCTGCCCCATTGGTTGCCGGATTACCGTCCGCGGCGAGGACGACACCGTTCTCTCTTTGGAGGGGAACCAGTGTATCCGAGGGGAGGCCTATGCCAAAAACGAGTTTATCCACCCGGTGCGCATTCTCACCACCACCGTCAAGGTGGAAGGAGCCGATACTCCTTTGATCCCGGTCCGCTCCGATCAGCCTGTTCCTCAGGAAAAGCTAATGGAATGCATGGATTTGATCAAAGAAGTCTCCGTTACAAAGCCGGTGCTTCGATATCAGGTGATCGTCCCCGATATTCTGGGAACGGGGGCCAACATTGTGGCAACGGGAGAAGTTTTATAAAACAGATCATACATTTTAAATACTAGAAACAAACAAGCCGAAGGATGTAATCCTTCGGCTTGTTTACGGGCAAAAGTAAGGTAGTAGTAAAATGACATACACAGAGTGAACCAAGAGCTAGAGGTCGATGTCCTCCGAGTTGGTCAGCTTGAAGAAGAGCAGCAGGGATACCACCATGGTAATCGTCAATATAGTGGAAAGGGCGGAGGCGGTACCATAGCCTCCCCGGCTGATCTCCTGGAAGATGGTCACTGTCATGGTTTGGGTCTTACCGGTGTACAGCATCAGGGTGGAGCTCAGCTCGTTGATGATGGTGATCCAGCTGAGGATCGCTCCCGACACGATACCGGGCACCATCACCGGCATGGTGACCAAGAAGAACGTCTGCATGGAGCCGTAGCCAAGGCTGGCGGAGGCCTCGTCGATACTGGGGCTGATCTGCCGGAGGATGGCGGCGCTGGACCGCACGGTATAGGGCATCCGGCGTACCACGTAAGAGATGATGATGATGGCCGCCGTACCGCTGAGCGCCATGGGAGGCTGATTGTAGCTCATCAGAAGAATTAGACCGAAGATGGTTCCGGGAATGACGTAGGGGAACATGATGAACACGTCCAACAGCTTGGAAAGCAGGTTTTTCCGACGCACTGTCAGGTAGGCGAACAGAGTTCCTAGTACAATGACGATGATAATGGCGATAATGGCAAACTTAAAAGTATTGCCAATGGAGCTCAAAGACTTTTTAAACACGGTGGTGTAGTTGCCCAACCCATAGCC
>JAHDPQ010000123.1 GCA_018434245.1 Oscillospiraceae bacterium | reverse complement strand
GCCCCCCCTGTCAAGCGATTGACTGTTGCCTTAGAGGAGCAGCATCCCCTAGGGCGGCTGTTTGACATGGATGTCTATACCCCCGACGGTGGCGCACTCCGCGGGGCAGATTTTGGGCGGAGCGGTGAACGCCCCTGCCTGATTTGCGGGCAGCCGGTGTGGAACTGCTCCCGCAGCAGGGCCCACAGCGCCGAGGAGCTTTCCCTTCATGTAGCTAAGATGCTTTGGGAATACGACTGCAGTCGGTTTTCACAGAGGACCGGCCTTACAGCCGTGCGGGCGCTGCTGTATGAAGTGGCGGCAACTCCAAAGCCGGGGCTGGTGGACCGCAACAACAATGGCTCCCACCGCGATATGAGCTTCTTTACCTTCTTGGACAGCGGCACCGCCCTGATTCCCTACTTTCAGGACATGGCGACCCTGGGGCTTTCCTATTTGGGAACGCCGGGGACTCTGCTTTCCTCCCTGCGTTATCCGGGCCGACTGGCAGAAGGAGATATGTTTGCCGCCACCGGAAACATCAACACCCACAAGGGGCTGATTTTTTCTCTGGGGCTGCTCTGTGCCTGCGCAGGGTACCAGTACGCCCGCAGACTGCCCTTAACAGCCGATCAGCTGCTGGAGCTGGCTGCCCGGGCCGCCGGTGAGGTGACGGAAGAGCTGGTCCGTCCTTCTGCACCCCTCACCCATGGACGCTGGGCTTATCACCGGTATAACACCACCGGAATCCGGGGGGAAGCTGCCGCCGGTTACCCTCATGTACGCAAGTGGGGGCTTCCGGTGCTGCAAAAAATGACGGCGGCGGGTTCTTCCCTCAACGATGCAGGGGTGATTGCTCTTCTCCACCTGATGGCCTATCTGGAGGACACCAACATCATTGCCAGGAGCAACCGGGACACCCTGCTGCAGATGCAGGCCCTCATCCAGCGGGAACTGCATCGCACCGAGGACCCGGCGCAGCTATTATCCTTTGCCCAATCTCTGGATGAGTGGATGATGCAACGCAGGCTCAGCCCCGGAGGCAGTGCCGACCTCCTTGCCGTCAGCTACTTCTTATTTTTCCTCTTTTGACCCTGGGTGGGGGTTGCCTCAATCCCGGGAACTGCGCAGGGTAATGTCAATTTCCCGCAGTAGGGCCAGATACTCAACGTTAACCTCGTCCAGAAACGTCATAAAGTCTTTGTGGCCGGCATATTCCATATCCCAGCCAAACTTGTTGCAAGTTTCCTTCCACTCGGGGGTTTCCACCATATCCCGCAGGGTCTCTTCCCAATATTCTCTTGCGTATTCCGGCATATTCTTGGGGCCAAAAATCCCCCGCCAGTTGATAAAGGTGGCGGGAATCCCCTGCTCTATACAGGTGGGAATCTCCTGCACCAGACTGTTGCCGATCCGCTTGTTCGATGTGACGGCAAGGGCTCGAACGTCTCCGCTTTCCACCAGACCGATGGTGTCGCTGATGCCTGTGGATACAAGGTCCACATGGCCTCCCAGCAGCTGAGCGGCGGCGGTTCCGTCCTGAAAGCCCACGTATTCAATGAGGTGAAGATTTGGAACTCCCGCAGCGTGGGCAAGCTTCAAAAACTGGATGTGATCCATGGAGCCCGGAACAGAAATCCCACCGATCTTCACTGCTTTGGGGTCTTCCTTCAGAGCCTCCATCACCTGAGTGATGGTGGTATAGGGGGAATCTTTGCGCACGGCAAACAAGCCGTACTCGGTGATGAGCCGGGCAATGGGTGTTGTGTTTTCCCGATAGTTCAGAGTGGTGGATCCATTGAGGTTGATCATGCAGATAGGCGGGGAAAATACCGCCAGAATATCGTCAGCATCTGCGTTTTCATCCAGATACTCCAGAGTAGCGATACCGCCGCCTCCGGGCTTGTTGGTAATGGGAAGCGGCACCGATATCATCTTGGTGTCCATCAGACACTGGGCCACCGCCCGAATGGTAAGGTCGTATCCGCTCCCCGGCCCGGCCGGGGCAATCATCTCGATGGATTTGCGGGGATAGCCGTTGGTCGCGGGAACTTCCGCCGACGAATAATCGCAGGAAACCAACAACAGCAACAGAACAGACAACACTGCTAAAGTACTCAGCTTTTTCATACCAGCACCCTAATCAAGGTTGTTTTGTCATACTATCGATCATCTGAATCAGCTTGGAAAAATCAAGGGGTTTGAGCATAATATCCGATAGAATGCCTTGCTGCTGCATCTGGATCGCCTCCTTTTCCACCAGCCCCGTCACAAGAATGATAGGTAAAGAGGGAACAAGCTTTTTCATTCGCCGTGCAAGGTCGGTGCCTTTGTATTTGGGCATGGTGTAGTCCAATATGACCAAGCCCCATCTGCGGGGATCCTGCTCAAATACCGCAAGGGCTGCTTCTGCGCTGGTAAAGGCTTCGGTTTGGTAACCGGCTTTGATCAGCCGGCGCTTCATGTACGCAACGATTTGATCTTCATCGTCTACCAGCATCAGGCGAACAGCCGTATCGGGCGAACTTTTTTGAACCGGCGGCAGCGCTTCCGGCGCGATGGAAAGGTCTGTCAACGGCAGGTAGATGCTAAACCGGCTCCCCTTTCCAATGGAGCTTTCCACCTGAATGATGCCGCCGTGGTTGTTGACGATGCTCATGGCTACCGAAAGTCCCAACCCTGTACCTTCGCCGTATTTCTTGGTGGTAAAGAAAGGGTCGAAGATATGCTCCAGCAGATCTTTGCTCATGCCCTCTCCGGTGTCGGAAATCACCACCAGACCATACCGGCCAACCTCTTTGTTGTAATAGTATCCTTCCGGTAAATCGTCGGCTTCTACAATCCGGTTGCAAATGGAGAGAATTCCGCCGTCGGCCTCCATAGCCTGATAGGCGTTGGTGCAGAGGTTAAAAATAAGCTGATGAAGTTGCGTGGCGTTGCCGTAGACATTGGCTCCCAAATCCCGGATGTCCTCTTCCATGGTGATGCTGGAGGGAAGAATCATCCGCACCATTTTGGTGACATCCCGGATGATGGCATCCAAGCTGACCGAGCTGTGGCAGGATTCGTCGTTTTCCCTGCGGCTGAAGGGCAACAGCTGCTCGACAATCTCTTTGGCTCTTTTTCCGGCCTTGTGGATTTCATCAATATCCTCATAGAATTCGCTCTGCCGCCCCAGTTGCTCTTTAATGAATTCGCAGTAGCCAATGATAGGGGTAAGCAGGTTGTTGAACTCGTGAGCAATGCTGCCCGCCAGTGCACCAATGGTCTGGAGCTTTTGGTAGTGGCGCACCTGCTCCTTGCTTTGCTGTAGCTCCTCCAGGGTAGAGTTGATCTCCTGCAGGTAGCGGGTTTGCATTTCCAGCCGCTGGCGGTTGCGGATCAGCTGCTGAATGACAATGGCTCCCACCACCAGCACGGCAATGATGGCCATTACCAGAAATCCAAACTGCCCCAGATTTTCGTTTACCGGCTGAAGGGCCTGGGACAGGGGCATGATGGCGGAGACAAACCAGGAGGTCCCCCCTAGGTTCATGCGGGTGTACGCTATAATTTCATCGGTATCGTCGTGAATGAAGGTGCGGTATAGGGCAGTACCCTCCTCGTAGGCATATTGATGCTCCAACATGTTTTGAAAGGAGGCGTATCGGGGGTCTTCCAGCAAATGGGCAAAGTCAATCCGGTAGTTGATCCCCAGCAGATCGGGGTTCTGATGCATGATAGTCAGGCCGTTTTCGTCCTTGACCGTCACGTAGCCCGAATCTTTGGCATCCAGAGGGGCCACCAGAGTTTTGTAGAGGCTTTGCAAATCCACAACCCCCACCATATAGCCGATGGCACCGTTTCCGGTGTAGATGGTGTTCACCAAGGTCAGGCCATAGTGGTGATCCCGGATGGCAAACACTTTTCCCATTCCGGTTTGACCCCGCTGGCACAGCTCCTGCAGGTTCAATTCATTTTTATTAAATTCTAAAAAAGGATATTTATTATAGCGGAACACTTCATTTCCGTTGCGGTCCAATAGATATATTCTGGAGATGCCCTGCTGCTGGGACAACATGTAGGAGAGGATATATTCCTTGACGCCGCCTACATTGCCGTACTGATAATACTTTTCTAACTCTTCGATAAAGCCCGGCGTTTTGATAAGAATATCTACATCCTGCAGCTGCTCGGAAAAAAACAGTTGCATATTTTGTGCAACAGAGCGGGAGATCACCATCAGATGCTGTTGCTGTTGTTCAATTACGATTTTAGTATAAGAATTGTAGGTGGCGAGAACGGCACTGGCCAGAATGATCAAAAGCGCAATGATCATCACGCCCGCTGTCCGCTTCATCAGTTTGCTGTCTCTCCACATCGCCATCAACTGCCTTTTTTTACGTTTATTTGATTATATCACAGATGTGGAGTGATTGGGACTCTCAATTACAGGAGCCAGTCATGGCACCAAGGACAGATCGATCGCTTGGTCAGGGGGATGCTCATATTCAACTGATACCTGCAGTGGGGGCAGCGGTATAAGTTTTTTTCCAATACCAGCGCACCCATAATCAGGCACAGGCCCACCACCCAGTTACCCATCACCACATAAAAAATTGCGGGAATCACCGCAAGACGACAGACTATTTTTACCGTTCGCAACGGTATTCGATACCGACTTTCCATAACATCACCCAAATGGTAGATAAGCGGCCATTCCGTCTTTTCAGTCCGCAATAGCCGCTTATTTGTTTTTACACCGTTGCCTTGTCGGACTTTTTCAGCTTGCCCAACAGGGGTTTAAGAACAGGGTTAAGGAGTACAATCAGGCAGACTATCATGATCACTCCCGTCACCGGTCTGGACAAAATATTCAAGGTCACCTGCATCAGGGTATCTCCGTCGGCAATGGTGTAAGCCCGGCGCAAGTTGGATTCGCAGATGACTCCCAGCACCAACCCCAGAATCAGGGCGGAGCTGTTAAATTTACAGGTTACCACCACAAATCCCACCAGCCCGGCGATGGCCATCAGCTTGACGTCTACGGCGGTGTTTTTGGTGGCGTAGGCACCGATGGTTGCCATCATGATAATGGTGGGCCCAAGGATGCTGTAGGGAATCTTTAGCACCTGTACGAAAACCCGGGCAATAATGATCGCCGCAAACACCATGATCACGTTGGAGACCAGCATAGAGGCAAAGGTGGCGGACAGGAACTGAGGCTGGTTCACCAGCAGCAGAGGTCCCATGGTGACGCCTTTTAGAACCAGAGCCGACATCATAATAGCCGCTGCGTTTCCACCGGGGATTCCCAAAGAGAGCAAAGGAACCATGGAGCCGCCGGAGGCTGCGTTGTTTCCGGTTTCCGGGGCTGCGATGCCGTCGATGATGCCAGTTCCGAACTTTTCAGGATATTTGGAAAGCTTCTGCTCGGTAGAGTAGCAGAGGAAGGCGGCAATGGTGGCTCCTGCGCCGGGAAGAATCCCGATGACGGTACCCAGTATTGCGCAGCGCGCAATCGTCCACTTAACCGACAGAAGCTCCTTGAGGGAGGGCATCTCGGTCTTCATCTGGGCCACTTCTCCCACCGCTTTGAGCTCGGAGCGCTTCTGTGTTTGCTTGAGCACCTCGGTGACGGCAAAAAATCCAATCATCACAGGAATCATTTCAATTCCGGAGGTGAGGAAGCGGGTGCCAAAGGTCATGCGGGGAACTCCCAGTAGGGGGTCCAGTCCGATACAGGCCAGCAGCAGCCCCAACAGTCCGGAGATAATGGTGCGGCAGATATTGTCGGTTTCCAGGCTGGTTAGGATGGAAAGACCCATAAAAGAAATAGCAAATAGTTCTGCCGGGCCAAAACTGAGAGCCGCCTGCGTCAGCTGGGGGCTAAGCAGAAGCATGCAGAACGCTGCAAACATACCGCCGATGGCAGAACAGATCAGCTGAATGCCCAGTGCTTTTCCCGCCTCACCCCTCTGAGCCATGGGGTATCCGTCGTAGGTGGTGGGGGCACTGGAGGGCACACCCGGAATTTTAAAGAGAATGGCGGTCATACCGCCGCCGGTAATGGACGCACAGTAGGTGGCCACCAAAAAGGCAATGGCGTTAACCGCATCCATCTTGTAGGTAAAGGGAATGGCCAGGGTGACTGCCATGGTGGCGCTGACACCGGGTAATGCTCCAAACAGTGTCCCCAAAAATACCGCAAAGATAAGCAAAATGAACATGACCGGCTGAAATACCACAGCCAATCCACTGGTCAGCAATTCAAACATATTCTGCCCCCCTTATAAGTGCTGGAATACGGATTCAAGGAACAGCGCAATCTGACGGAGGAAGGGCACATATCCTCTGGGCAGCATGACTCCAAGGAATACCGAAAATCCTACATACAAAATAAGCGTGATCACCAAAACGGTAACCGCTAAAAACCAAGGGCGCCGCTCGCCCAACAGGATGCCGTAGCCGATAAGGAACAGGATGCTGGTTGCCAAAAATCCAAGTGGTTCGTAGGCCCAAGCCATCACCATCAGCATAATCATTCCGAGAAAAAGCTTGCTTTTAAAGAACTGGATCAGGTCGGGAAAAATGTTTTTAAACGCCTGCACAATATCCGAATGGGCGTTTCTCTTAAAGTAATTGCGTAGATTCCAGACAATGGAAATAATAAGAAGGATTAGAATCGCTTGAGGCCACTGTTCTGCCCCCAGTTCATTGACCGGAGACTTGGGCATAGTAGCGCCCACATAAAAGAAACAAAACAGGGAAAATACAAGCAACAAAGCATTTACGATCAATTCAATCGCCAAGCAGATCAACTCCTAACATAGCTTGCATGGTATTTGACAGGGGGCAGTTTCCTGCCCCCCAATTGCCAAAGTAGTTGCTTAGATCAGCCCGGCGTTGGTCAGGTATTCACCAAAGGTTTTATATTCATCGTCCATCAGCGCCCGTGTATCGGAGGAATCGGCAAAGCCGGGACGGTCCAGATAGCTGGCTTGCTTGAGGAATTCCTGGTAAGCAGGCTCATTCCAAGCTTTTTCCACGGCAGCAGCAAACGAATCAATTGCCGCCTGAGGGGTATCGGTGCGGGCCATCAGAGCTCTCCAGGTGCCTACATAGGAGTTAATGCCCAGCTCACCGGTACACTCAACATCAGGCAAGGAGCTCATGCGCTTTTCCGACATGGAGATCAGAGGAACAATATCGCCGGATTCGATCAGGCCTTTGATTTCGTCGGCGCCGGTGATGGAGATGTTGATGTGTCCGCCTACCATAGCAGAGCTCAGCTCGGCACCACCGCCATAGTTAACGATTTTCACGTATTTTTCAATATCATTGATGTCAACGCCCAGTCCGCCGGCCAGAGTCTGCTTAAGGGAGACAGCATCGGCGCCGGTGGCGGTCAGCATGCCGCAGGTCAGCTCCTGAGGATGAGCTTTTGCGTACTCGATAAACTCGCTGAAGTTGCTGTATTTGCCTTCTTGAGCCTTTTTGGAGGAGGCGATCAGGTTGATGGAGTGCACCAGCTTGGCAACGGGAACAAACTCCTCATAGTAATCCAATGGTAGGATTTTCTGAAGATCCAACATGATAATGGACTGGGTGCCTATCACGTATGTATAGCCATCGGCCGGTTGCTTGTAAGTAAAGTCGATGCCGTTGGCTCCGCCTGCGCCCTCTACGTTAACGATTTCCACCGGAACACCGAGAATATCCTGTAGCAGAGGCTGCAAAGGTCTCAGGGTACCGTCGGCGCCTCCGCCAACACCCCAAGGACAAACCAGAGTAACTTTTCGCTCCCACTTCCATTCATCAGCAGCGGGTTCGGCAGGTGCTTCGGAACTGGCGGGAGCAGGAGCGGCGGCAGAGCTTTCCGCAGCGGGCGGCGCACTGCTTGGAGCAGCGTTGCTGCCACAGCCTGCCAGCAGGGCAAACATCAGTACCAAGGCAAGAGTGACTCGTAAGCTTTTACTCATTTTCATAATCCCCTTTTTAATAATGTTTGTTTTCCATATAAATTTACCGTCTTTTATAGTATACTTTATCTATCTTAACTGGCATTCTATTATTCCTTAAATTTAATTAAGAGTGTTCAACCTTTCTTTTTTGTTTATATGTGATATAATTATTTTGTTGAGGGGGGAAAAATATGGAACGCTCAAAAATCCTCATTGTGGATGACGAGTGCCTTATCCGCAGGATGATTGTCCGTGTCCTGAGCAGTGAGGGAATGCGGGTGACGGAAGCCGAAAACGGCCAGGAAGCTATTCGGCTGGCCACCGAGCACAACTTTGATCTGATTATTCTGGATATTATGATGGATGGAATGGATGGCTTTCAGGTCATTCAGGCGCTGAGAGCTCATGATGTTTACACCCCTATTTTTGTTCTGAGCGGACGCCAGCAGGACAATGATCAGGTGTTTGCTCTGGGCATCGGCGCCGACGATTATGTCACCAAGCCCTTTAGCCCATCCATTCTTTGCGCCAAGGTGCGGGCTTGCCTGCGCCGGGTACATCTGACGGAGCGGGAGTCCACCTCTGTGATACAGGCCGGACCCTTTACCTATTTTGGGGAAGAAATGCGCCTGCAAAAATCTGGACAGGACATCGTCCTGTCCAGCAAGGAATGTTTTCTCATCAAGTATTTTCTCAATAACGTGGGCAAGGTGCTCACCAAGGAGCAGATTTACCAAAACGTATGGGGGGACAACGTGGTAGGTGACAACACCATTATGGTACATATCCGCCGCCTGCGCACCAAGATCGAGGATATCCCCGAGTCGCCCCGCTATATTAGAACCGTGCGGGGTGTGGGCTACCAATTTGTCGTGGACCCGGAGCAGTAACCTCTCGCCCCCGCGGAACTTTAACTGCATATCACCGCAGCAGAAAGCCTCTCACCGCAGCTTGTACCTGCGATGAGAGGCTTCTTTGATCCAATATTACGCCGGGGCCAATCTTATCTTTCTTTGCCTGCAGCATAGGCAAACTTAACCGCCTCGGTCAGCGCCAGAGGGGCCACCGAAAGGCAGATCACCCAAATCCAGTGGAGCATACTCAAGTCGTGGAGCTTGAAGATAGCCTCCAAAGCCGGGACTAGACAAAGCAGCACGGCAATGCCACCAGAAACCGCCACCGCCTTCACCATGGAGGGGTTGGAGAAAAATCCAATCTGGAACAGGGATTTGTGGCTGCGGCAGTTCAGAGCCTGAGCCAGCTGCCCCAGACAGAGAATCAGAAACGCCATGGTCATTCCCACCGCTGGAGAGGGAGGCACGTAAGTGGAAACGGGAACCCGCAGGCCGATGTAGTATCCGGCCAGGGTGAGTACTCCCACCATCAGGCCCTGCAGCGGGATAATCAGACCCATTTTCCCGGCAAACACCCCTTGGTTGGCGGGGATGGGGCTGCGCTTCATAATATCCTGGTCCACCGGCTCAAGGCCAAGGGCCAAAGCGGGCAAAGCGTCGGTCACCACGTTGATGAGCAGCAGGTGAATGGCAAGCAACGGAGTTCCCCAGCCGAACATCATGGCAAAGAATATGGTGATAATCTCCCCCAGATTGCAGCTGATGAGGAACTGAATGGTCTTTTGAATGTTGTCGAAGATGCCCCGGCCCTGACGCACCGCCTCCACAATGGTGAAGAAGTTGTCATCGGTAAGCACCATGTCGGCGGCATCCTTGGCCACATCGGTACCGGTGATTCCCATGGCGCATCCGATATCGGCAGCCCGCAGGGCAGGAGCATCGTTGACACCGTCCCCTGTCATGGAGACAATCTCCCCCCGGCTTTGCCAAGCTTTGACAATGCGAATCTTATCCTGAGGGCTTACCCGGGCGTAAACGCTGTATCGCTGGATGTTTTCCATCAGAGTTTCGTCATCCATGGCGGTAAGCTCCTGTCCGCTGATGGCTTCATCCCCCTCCCGGAGGATGCCCAGCTCCTTGGCGATGGCTTTGGCGGTAACCACGTGATCCCCAGTGATCATGATGGTGCGTATCCCCGCCTGAGCGCAAAGCTTTACTGCCTCCCTGCTTTCCTCCCGGGGCGGGTCGATCATCCCGATGAGTCCCATAAAGGTCAGGTCGGTCTCCAGCGTTTGGCTGCTGATCTCCTCCGGCAGTTGGGAAAACTCCCGGCAGGCCACTGCCAACACCCGCAAGGCATCTTCTCCCATGGACTGATTGATCTGCCCCGCCGCCACGTTGTCGGCACCGGTGCAAAGGGGCAGCAACACGTCAAAGCCCCCCTTGGTGATGACCAGCAGCTTTTCCCCCATCTGATGGACGGTGGTCATCAGCTTGCGCTCGGAATCAAAGGGCAGCTCGGCTACACGGGGAAGCTCCCCTTCCAGCTGGGATTTTTCAAGGCCGGCATCCAGAGCGGCGGCTACAATGGCTGTCTCGGTCGGGTCGCCAATATGGCGTCTTTCCCCTTGCTCCTGCTTCACTCTGCCGTCGCTGCACAAAGTCCCCAGAAGCAGCAGATGCAGTGCCTGAGCAGTCAGCTTTTCTGAAGACTCCTGTATAGTTTCCCCCACAGCCCAAACCTTGCGGACCGTCATTTGATTTAGAGTTAGGGTCCCGGTCTTATCGGTGCAGATCACCGAGGCGCTGCCCAAGGTCTCCACGGCGGAAAGGCGGCGGACAATGGCTCCCCGCTCCACCATGCGGCGCACCCCCAGAGCCAGCACCACCGTTACCACGGCGGTCATGCCCTCGGGGATAGCGGCCACCGCCAGAGACACGGCAGTCATAAACATATGCATGGCCGGGATTCCCTGTAAAATGCCGGTGATGAAGATAACGGCGCAGATGACAAGGGCCGCCATGCCCAGATACTTGCTCAGCTGGGCCAGCCGCCTGAGAAGGGGGGTAGCTTCTTCTTCCTCGCTGTCCAGCAGGGCGGCAATCCTACCCATTTCGGTGTTCATGCCGGTGGCGGTGACCAGAGCCTTACCCCGGCCATAGGTGACCACGCAGCCGCTGTACACCATGTTGAGCCGATCCCCCAAGGGAGCTTCTTCCGCTACTTGGGCTCCGGCATCCTTCTGAACCGGAAGGCTCTCCCCGGTCAAGGCGCTTTCCTCACAGGCCAGACTGGCGCTTTCGATCAGACGGCAGTCGGCGGGAACAAAATCCCCAGCCTCCATGATCACAATGTCTCCCGGCACCAGATCGGCTGCGGGAATCTGCACAAGGCTGCCCTCTCGCAGCACCTTGGCGCTGGGGGCCGACAGCCTTTTGAGAGCGTCCAGAGATTTTTGCGCCTTGCTTTCCTGGGAGACCCCCAGGGCGGCATTGAGAACTACAATGGCAAGGATGATGATGGAGTCGATGAACTCCCCTTCTTCCGAAAACAGGGCCAGCACAAAGGAAATGACGGCGGCAATGATGAGGATGATCACCATCACATCCTTGAGCTGGAGTAGAAAGCGCATCCACAGGCTTTTGGGCTGCTTTACCGTCAGGATGTTCTCGCCGTATTTGGCCCGGGCGTCGGAAGCTTCGGCAAAGGTAAAGCCACGGTCCGGATCGGTGCCGAACCGGTCCAGCTGCTGTAAAATGGTTCCGGTATAATCTGTCATAGTCAATCGTCTCCCGGATCTTGCGGTTTTTAAGTCGCTGATTTATAGTATAGAATAGCATCTAACGTAAAGTATGGTGCAGTTTTAGGTTTTTCATGCAATTTAGGGAAAGGGGGAGTCTCGATGGAAGGTCGGCGGGGTTTGGATGCCTTTACTCTTAAAATAGCCATGGCGGCTCTGATGGTGCTGGACCATCTCTATTTCTTTCTGCCCGGGGCGGGCTTTCCCATCTGGTTTACCATGGCGGGAAGGCTGGTTGCCCCCACCTTCTGCTACCTGATGACCCAGTCCCTGTACCACACCCGGGACAAAAGCCGCTACCTTCGCCGATTGACGGCGGCAGGCCTTGGGATGTTCGCGGGGAACCTTCTCATTATGTTGTTGGCAGCAATACTAAAAGACGGGGAGATTACCCCGCTGGGAAACTCCATCTTCCTCTCATTGGCGGTAAGTGCTACCTTGGTGAATCGTTTGGAGCGGCTGCGGCAGGAAGGATTCTCCGCCAAAGATGTCGGTATGGCAGCGCTGATGCTTCTACTCTCCCTGTTGGTGGAAGGGGCCTTTCTGCTCCCGGTGATGGCGGTGATCTTCTACTTTTTGCGGGATCGCAAGGTTTTGATGTCCGCCATCTATCTGACGGGCAGTTCCCTTGCTGTCTACCTGATGATGGGGCTTTCCGGCCCTAACCCAAGCTACACCTTTGAAGTGCTGGGGTTCTCGCTTCACACCCAGTATCTACAGGCCTTTGCCCTGATTCCCATTCTACTGTATGACGGCAGCTCGGGGCCAAGAAATGCCTTTTCCAAATGGTTCTTCTACCTCTTTTACCCTCTCCATGTTTGGATTTTCTATCTGGTGGGGGCGCTCGGTTAACGGGCCAGCTTGTAGAGGTTCTGGTCGGTGGTGAGAGTGGCAAAGTTGTAGAGCACCCAAACGGCATCGTAGGCGTTTTCCTCTAGCAGGGCGGAAACATCGTTATAATAGCGCAGGTCCACCACGCAAACCTCCCGGAAGCTCCCCACCAAAAAGGGCACCAGACTGTTGCCGTAGCTGTCCTTAAAGACAAGGATGCTGCCCTGAGCCCCCTCCTCCCCGCTTTGGATGACGGTCAGACCGTTGTTCCCGTGGAGGAAGGCCTTGTACTTATCCCGCTGGCCCCACATCTCGTGGTCGTAGAGGCCCTCTACTGGAGCCAAGTCGATGGTGACGTCGCTAGCCTTTACGTCATACCAGGTGATGACGTCGGGCAGGGCGTTCCATTTTTTTGCCTTGCTGTAGTAGGTTCCGTAAAAATCCGGCACCTCGTGAGCAGAAAGCTCCTCCAGGGCGACCACATCCCGCCCCAAAAGCTCCATAAACTCCCGGTAGGCCAGATACGCCCCCTGGGTGGTCCAGTGGTGGTCGGTTCGGTAGTAGATATAATCATCTTTACGCTCCAGCAGCGCCGGAGTGACATCGCAGATGTCCACCGGCTCTCCTGCCAGCTCCCGGTAGTAATCCCCAATCAGCTTCTTTTGATCGATAAAGGGAAGCCCCTGAGGCAACAGCTCCTCCAGAATAGCGTAGGAGTTGGGGATGATGGTCAAAGTCACCGGCCGATCCCCGTAGGTTTGCACAAACTCCCGGATAAACTCCAGGTTTTTGCTGAACTGCCGGTCATCCAGCGTAGAGGCTTCTTCAAACAGCTGGTTGTTCCTGCCATAGACGACACCGTTGTTTTCCTGCTTGCCAAGAGCCGATTCACCCAAGCTCTTGACGGTTATCCAGCTGTCACGGGCCACAAACTGGTCGTTGACGTACTCCTCGTACTTGAGGGTATAGGTATTGCTAAATAGCGCCCGGGTAGAAAAGGTGGGACTTTGGGCCAAAGGCCGGTTTTCCAGCTGGGAAAATTCCCGGGTGGGCACCAGCATATCCGCCAGAAACAGCCCCCAGATGCAGAGGGCAAAGAACACCGTCAGAATATATTTCTTCACACCTTGCACCTCCTAGAATCTGAAGTATAAAAAGGGATTGTAGGTGGAATCCACCAGATAGGCCACCGACAGCAAAAAGACTCCGGCGCTGAACAGAGTGACCAGCAGGTGGTTTTCTCCCAGCTTGTCCCCCAGTTTGCGCAGCACAGGGGTGGAGCAGACAAAGCCCAGCGCAAAGGTAATGCCGTAGCTGCGCAGGTAGTAAATCCAGTCGGAGCCGCCATAGCCTCCAAAGAGGCGAGTAAAAAACTGCCCCAAGCGGGTAAAATCGGTGATGGCAAAGAGCACCCAGCTGACCAGCACCAAGATCAGCAGGTAGAGGTGAGAAAACACCCTGCTCTTTTCCAACCCCTTGAGTAAAAAGGCTTTTTCAATGGAGAGGAATACGGCAAAGTAAAGGCCCCACAGCACAAAGTTCCAGCTGGCTCCATGCCATAGGCCGGTGGCGGCCCACACCACCAAAATGTTGAAGTACTGGCGGGCCGCCCCCTTCCGGTTGCCTCCTAGTGGGATGTAGACATATTCCCGGAACCAAGAGCCCAAGGTCATATGCCAGCGCCGCCAAAACTCGGTGATGCTTTTGGAGATGTAGGGGTAGTTGAAGTTTTGGGGAAAGTCAAAGCCCAGCATCTTTCCAAGGCCGATGGCCATGAGGGAGTAGCCTGAAAAGTCAAAGTAGATTTGCAGGGCAAAGGCGGTGATTCCCAGCCATGCCAAAGGAGTGGACAGGGTGGCAAAGTCCATGGCCTCCACCCGGGTCCAAAGGGAGCCAATGTTGTTGGCAATGAGCACCTTACTGCCCAAGCCCATGATAAAGGTTTGAATCCCCTTCCCCACTCCCTCCACGGTGTGGGTGCGGTCCTGTAATTCCCGGGCCACATCGGTGTACCGCACGATGGGGCCTGCAATCAGCTGGGGGAACAGGGTGACATAGGCGCCAAAATTGATAAAGTTTCGCTCCGCCTCCACCGTATTCCAGTACACGTCAATGGTATAGCTCATGGTCTGGAAGGTGTAAAAGCTGATGCCCAGCGGCAGAGTTAGGGACAGCACCGGAATACTGGTCCCCAGCAGGGTGTTAAGGTTTTCTGCCAAAAATCCGGAGTACTTGAAAAAACCAAGGCTCCCCAGATTGAAGATCATGGAAAGGGCCAGATACCCCCGGCCCCGAAAGCCCTTGGCCCGCCGGCGCTCAATCCCCAGTGAGGCCACGTAGTCCACCAGAGTGGAGGCCATCATAATGGGGAAGTAGCGGATCTCCCCCCAAGAGTAAAAGATCAGGCTGACAACAAACAACACCGCGTTTTTCCAGCGCCGCGGTGTCAGATAATAAAGGCCGAATACAACCGGCATAAACCGGAATAAAAACAAAACACTGCTGAATACCATAAGAAAAGCTCCTGAACCAAGGATTTATGAGAAATATGGCGTAAATTAACCTGTATTATACCAAAGCTATGACAAAATAGCAAAAGTTTCTTGGAATACTTCTACCCTTTTCCATCGCTGCATAGGCTATTATGGGGAGGTGACTGAAGATGCTTTGCCGCATTACCGATCTGCGCTACAAGGAAGTAATCAATGTGCGGGACGGCAGCTGTTTGGGCTATGTCTCGGATATTGAGGTGGATACGGCAACTGCCAAGGTTTGCTCTCTGATCATTTACGGCAGGGCCAAGCTCTTCGGCCTCTTTTTTCGGGGGGAGGATATCCTCATCCGCTGGTGCGATATTGAAGTGATCGGCGAGGATACCATTCTGGTGAACATGCGCCCCGAATTTCGGGAGCACCGGGCCAGAGGCCCCGGCCTGTTTGGCCGCCTCTTCGGCTGACACTGCAAGGAACCCGGCAGGGCTTTTTGGCTCTGCTGTTGCGCCGGCAGCACCCGGCCGCGGCAATTGCCGCGACGGATATATAAAGCCCCGCAGGATCGCCCGTAAGCCTGCGGGGTTTTCATGTGGCAAAAGCTACTATTCTTCTTCGCCCTGCCCATCGGGATACAGCTCCTGATAGGCGGCGATGGACCGCTCTACAATTTCCAGGGCACCCTTCTGCCCCTGCACTTCCTCCACCGCTGTCTCCTTCATTTCCAGAGACTTGTACACCGAGAAGAAGTGCTGCATCTCGGTAAAGATATGCCGGGGCAGAGCGTCGATGGAGCGGTAGCAGTTGTAGTTCGGGTCCTCAAAAGGAATGGCGATAATCTTTTCGTCGTTGCGCCCATTGTCAATCATGGTGATCACCCCGATGGGATAGCACCGCACCAGAACCAGAGGCTGGATGGGCTCGGAGCAGAGCACTAGGACATCCAGAGGGTCCCCATCGTCGGCAAAGGTACGGGGAATAAAGCCATAGTTTGCCGGATAGTGGGTGGAGGTGTAGAGAATCCGGTCCAGCTTGATCAGGCCGGTCTCCTTATCCAGCTCGTATTTCTTCTTGCTTCCTTTTTCGATTTCGATGACGGCGATAAAGTCGTTGGGAGTGATCCTTTCTTTGCTAATATCATGCCAAATATTTATCATTGATTAACTCTCTTTCTCTCCTGAATTTTATCGGGAAGTCAAACCAGCCATTGGTGTACCGTTTCATGATACCGCCTCTTTATGGGGAGGATGCACCGGAACACTTCATCTCATACCAAAGGCTTTTCATGTTGTGTACTTAGAGGCTGAGCAATTCCTGAGCAGCTATCATCGCGCCCAGCTTTCCGGTGGGATAGTTGAGCCCTCCCTGCATCCATGCCGCATAGGGCGGGCGCATGGGGCCGTCGGCGGAAAGCTCGATGGAAGCTCCCATGTTAAAGGCTCCCGCCGCCATAATCACCTTAGAGTCGTAGCCTGGCATCTCCCAGGCTTCCGGGTAGACAAAGGAGTCCACCGGTGCTCCCCGCTGAATCCCCCGGCAAAAAGCGGTGAGCTTTTCCGGGCTGCCCAGCACGATCGACTGGATGATGTCGGTGCGGTAATCCCCCCAGGTGGGAGAGCACACGTAACCCATCTGCTCAAAGAGGGAGGCAGTAAACACTGCTGTCTTTAAGGATGCCGCCACCACTCCCGGGGCGTAAAACAGCCCCATATACATAT
>JAHDPQ010000028.1 GCA_018434245.1 Oscillospiraceae bacterium | reverse complement strand
GAAACAAATCATCTATTTGAAGCCACCGCCCGATATGGTTCAACCGAAGAAGTTCCCGCCGCCTTTCAGCAGAAAGCAGGACAGGAATTATCAATGGCAAGTACACCAAGCGCAAACAGTCGCATAAATATTTGAACACGACCATGAAAAGCTTGAGGATTTATGGTATCATAAAATTGGTAAGTGGTTGCGGAGAATCTGATTTATTTTGAGGACTTGGCGCTCTCTTTGGGGAAAGATAAGAAATCTTTTTTCCATGGTGTCCACAGAAGATTAGGTCAAAATAGATACAGGGCTGAAAAAGCCAGTGTTTATGCGGCCTGACGAGGGTTTTGAATGAAAAATTCAAGACCCTCGTTTTTCATAGATGCACCCTGCTTTTTAACAAGAAAGCAGGGTGTTTCTTGTTTTTGACCGGAATCAGTCCGGCAGACAATTTAATAAAGCCAATACCCTACAGGGCAATTTTGAAGCGGCTGTGTTCTTCGTAACTGAAAAACACAGCCGCTTTTTTTGCGCCCAAAATTAAAAAGAAAGGATGGATGCACCATGAAAAATGAACTGCAAACCCTGCGGTTATTTAGCCCTCTCTTCCCTCACATCTACAGGGAAAACGAATGGGGCGATCTTGACAATTACCGGGAGGATTTATCCGCCGGTGAGATTTTAAAATATGAGGATGAAATCCTTGCCCTCATTCAGAAAGAAAAGCTGCCCAGCGAGGGCGAGCGTGGCCTCGCCGTTTACCTCGATGACGATCTCAGCCGAAAGGTATACAGCATTAACCCGACTGTTGAAGAATGGAACGGCGAGCTGTGGGGCGTGACCGAGTTGCAAACTCATGGCACGCTTTCCCCCTCTGAGCTTGCGGAGCTTACCGAATGGCTCTCTTCTCAGTTTAGTGATGGCTGGGGCGAGGGGATGGAGCAGCGGGAAATCAAGGTGGATGACGGTGAACTGTATCTTAGCTTTTGGGATAGCAGCGACCGCTTCTTTATCAAGCCGGAGGATGAGCTGAAAGGCAGCCAATCCTTCGGCTTTAGCATGACGATGGGAGGAATGAGGTAATGCCAAATCATGTAACCAACATTTTAAGAGTATCCGGTGATCAAGAACAGATCAGGGCTATGTTTGAGGCTATCAAGGATGATAAGATCGGCCTCGGCAGTATTGACTTCAACAAGGTCATCCCTATGCCTGAGCATATCTTCCGTGGAAATCTCGGTATGGCCGAGCGTGAAAAGTACGGCAAAGACAACTGGTACGATTGGTCAATTGCCAATTGGGGAACCAAGTGGAACAGCTACGGCTATGATGCCGAGTATACTCCAAAGGAATTTGACGGCGAGCATATCGAATTTCAGACTGCATGGAGCCGTCCGGAAAATGTCATTGCTGCACTGGCGGCAAAATATCCTGATCTATCCTTTGAACACAAATGGGCTGACGAGGACTTCGGATATAACACAGGAAAAAAGGAGTACGAAAATGGTGAGGAAATGTTCTGCGACATCCCTCCCGGCGGCTCAAAAGAAGCGCTGGAGCTTGCGGCTGAGGTTCACGATGTGGATTTGGCCGATGAGGGCTACCTGTACAATGAGAAAACCGGCGAATACGAATATCATAATCCAGATGAGTCGATGTCACTGAAAATGTAGTGAGCATCGGCTTTTTTTCTTTCCAGAGGGAGGTGATGGAATATCAATAGCTTTATCAGCTGGGTGGGCGGTAAAAAAGCCCTCCGCAATATTATTTACCGACTCTTCCCCAAGGATTTCGGCAGATACATTGAAGTCTTTGGCGGCGGGGGCTGGGTTCTGTTCGGCAGGCCTCCTGACTGTAAGGGTATGGAAGTCTACAATGACTTTAACGGCAACCTGACCAACCTGTTCTACTGCGTAAAGAACAGGCCGTTGGCGTTCCTCAAGCAGCTGGGCTTCCTGCCCCTTAACTCACGATATGAATTCAATGTGCTACGCCGGTTCTTTGAAAAGGATGAATTCGATACCGAATATCTGCAGGAAGAACTGGAACTGGCGCAGCATAACCTCCCGCCGCCTGCATTTGAGGAACTTAAGGCCATCCTGCTGGAGCAGGCAGAGCCAAGCGATGTGTGGCGAGCGGCTGCATTTTTCAAGCTCATCCGCTACAGCTACGGCAGTGGCTGCACCTCCTACGGCTGCCAGCCCTTTGATATCAGAAAGGTATTCGCCGTTATCTGGGAGGCATCAAGGCGACTTGCAAACACGGTGGTGGAAAATAAAGACTTTGAGGCATTGATCCGGCAGTATGACCGTGATGATGCCTTTTTTTATTGCGATCCGCCCTATTACATGACCGAGGGGCATTATGCGGTGGAGTTTCTCAAAACCGACCACCAGCGGCTCCGGGATACGCTGGCAGGTTGCAAAGGAAAATGGATGGTTTCCTACAACGACTGCGAATTCATCCGGGAACTGTATCAGGATTACACCATCACTCCAGTCACCCGCCTGAACAATCTGGCGCAGCGGTATGACGGAGGCTGCGAGTACCCGGAAGTTATCATTACCAACTACGACCCCAAGGAATGGGAAAATGATATGTTCCAGCTAAATCTGTTTGATTACGGTTTTGGAGGTGAGGACGAGGAATGACCGGACTTGAAAAAATCCGCTGGGCAAAAGCCCTAATTGAGGAAGAAAGCAACGGTGCCTATCAGTTTGTGGTCGGTAATGTTCACGATGACCTGTATCTTCGATGTGGGGATCGTGCCAACGCAGGGCTGCATCTGACCGTGCAGCAAAACAGGAAAACCGGCAACTATGACTGTGTTTTCAAGGGATACATCCGCACGAGCGGCGGCTATCACAACGCCAAGGGAATGCAGAAGCTGGCTGACGAGTATAAACAGGCCGCATATTTTCTCCGGGAAATGGAGGTCGCCAATATCTCGCTGACTGAGGACGAGCTTCGCACCTTTGTATCGGAGCTGAAATCGGCAGAAGAACAACAAATCAATGCCCCACAGATGGGGATGTAAAGGAGGCTTATGCTATGAAAATCATTGAAACGAAAGGCCAGATTGCCGATAACGGCAGCATCATCCTGCCGCCCGGTGTTTTGGAAACCATGTGTGTCACTGCCGGAGATACCGTGCATCTGGCGTATCTGTCCCATCACCCGGTGAAGCAGATCAACAGCTATGGGGAATTTTTTCTCACCAAGGACGGCATCGACCATGTGAACGAGCCGGTGGAAGCACCGGAATCCGCAGAGTTGTCGGTACCCCATGCGCTTTTGGAGGCGGCAGGGATTCCGTTGGATGGCGATCTGGACATCCGCTGTGAGGACGGCGCTATCATCATTGGCAGTGCCGATCCCGTAAAGCAGCTGCCGCCCCAGCTTATGGAGCTGTTCGACAGCCTCGGCGTGAGCCATGACACCATCCGCTGTGTGCTGGAGGGAGGTGCGGAGGATGAATAAGAAGCCTATCTACAAGCTGATGGACGGCAAAGGACGTGTGCTGATTCCCAAGGAACTGCGTACTGCCAGCGGTATGGATTATGGTGATATCGTGCGCCTTAATATATCCAACGGCATGGTCAGTGTGCAAAAGGTAGATATCGTCGAAATCGGCGACCAGTCCCCGGAGGCGGTGGAGGCCTATGTCCGTGCGGCATTTAAGACCATGCCGGACGATACAAGACTCTCCCTCATTTCCGACCTGACTGCCCTGCTGCAGCAGAAAAAGGAGGGCTAACGGATGGAAAGAAAATCTCTATTTACTGACAAAGACTGTTCGGCAACAGGCTTAAACTGCAGTATTCAGGGAAAAATTGTCGTAATCAGTCAGGATACCCCTGAAAGGCAGCTATATTTCTGCCTTTGCGGAAACGGAGCCGGAGCCAACCCCAGCGGCTGTACTTTGTTTTTAGTATCGCTCCGTACCGGGGAGTTTGCCCTGAAAAACCGCAGTGAAGTCATCGGCATCCTTAAGCCAGAGCTTCTGCCGGACAGCGCCAAGCTGCAGCTCTCTCAAATCAGACCGATGGGAGCGCTGGATTTAAAGAATTATGAGCCGAAATACAGCGGATACAGCTTTCTGCCCGATGGCCGCTATGCTTCTGGCGTGTGGCTCTGCACCGAACAGGAAGCGCTGGATTATGTGGAGATGCAGAAGCCTTACCAGCATCGCATCATGATCTGCGACCGGGATGATTTTTGTGTGCTGGAGCTACAGGAGGGCAGGCTTCTCCATCCCACAGAGGAAGCAATGGAGGCCTTCCGGCAGGCGTCGGGGAACGGAGGTCTTACTATGACGTAAAGGAGGCACAAGCTCATGCGAAATATCCGGATGGAAAAGGATATCATCCTGTACTACGGCAACCCTGCTGGTTATGTCAGCGGCGGCAAGGCGGTGGTTGATCCCCTGTTCGAATCGGAGGAACTGAAAGCCTTTCTCAGCCGCCAAAAGGATATCAGCGAGATGAAATGGACGGACGGCATATACGACCGCCTTGTGAATGGTCAGCGGGATAACCAAGAACTCACCCTGCTGAAAAGCTGCCGTGTGTGGCAGCTAAAGCCAGAATCGGATCTCCGGATGCGCTTCATCAGCCTTGAGGATTTCTGCAAATCATTCGGAGAACCCAAAATGTCCGACTACCAGACAGTCTATGACGGCGGGGTAGAAACCAACGATCTGGAGGCGCTCTACACCAAATTCAATACAGCTCACCCTCCCGGTTATGTAGGGCATTCCCTGTCCATGTCAGATGTGCTGGAGCTTTATGATGAAAACGGCAGCAGCTTCTACTACTGCGACCGCTTCGGTTTTCAGGAAATCGGCTTCACACCACCGGCGCAGAACCAGACCATGCAGCTCTAAAAGGCTGCTTTTTTTATTGCAAAAATGCGAAAGGAGAAAGAAATCATGCCTGATGTAGAAGTAAAAATCAATTCCATGTACCCTCCCGGAGCCAGCGGCGGCATCCGTGCCTACGCTTCGGCAACGGTGGACGGCTGCCTCGGTATCCGGGGCATCAAGGTAGTGGAGGGAGGCCGTGACGGTCTCTTTGTTTCTATGCCAAGCCGCAAGACAGAAAACGGCTACAAGGAAATCTGCTTCCCGGTAACCAAAGAGTTTCGGGAACAGCTCCACAAAGCGGTGCTGGACAGCTACCAGCAGGCCGTAGCTATGAACCAAGCCCCGGCGCAGCCGCAGGAAGCCGTACCGGAACAATCTCAGCCGCCCATGCAGATGGGCGGTATGTAAGCAACTCAACAAAAAAACTTGGAGGTAAAACATCATGAAAAGAATCATGAACAAGGTAACCCATAAGGCCAATATGCTGGCGATCAAGGCAAAAATGGCGCTCACCAACAACCACGCTGAGGGCTTCGTGGATACCGCCATCAAGATTTTAATGGCGGTTGTCATCGGCGCTTTGGTGCTGGCCGGTTTGTATATGCTTTTTGACAAAACCGTGCTGCCTACCCTCGTACAGCGCATTAAGGATATGTTTAATTATGCCGGATAAGCTGGCCGTCTTGCAGGCGGTCATTTTTACCCTACTGCTGTGTGCGGTATCGGTAACGGACTTGACAAAACGCATTGTTCCAAACTGGATATGCCTTGGGATAGTGGGTGTTTCCATAATCGGATTTACACCGGTCAAGCTGATGGGAATCCTGATTGCCCTGCCGTTTCTGCTGGCCGCCGTGTTCTTTGGCGGTATGGGAGGCGGTGATATCAAGCTAATGGCTGCCTGTGGTTTGGTGCTGGAGCTGCCTAAAGGACTGCTTGCGGCGATGGCTGGACTCAGCCTGCTGCTCATCTATGTAGCTATATACCGGATTGTTTGCAGGGTGCAAAGGCGGGAGGCAAAAAAAGCCTTCCCCCTTGCGCCTTTTTTATCGGCGAGCTGCCTGCTCGCCTATTTCATTTAAAGGAGGAAATCAAACCATGAGCTTTTTCAAGAATAGAACGGTAATCGGCGTAATTTGCATTGTACTGTCGCTTCTGATCTGCTTTGCAATCACACCGCTGTTTAACCAAAGCATCAGTCAGAAAACTGAAATCGTGCGGGTGACCAAGCCAATTAAAATCGGGGAGGCCATCACCAAGGACATGGTGCAGACCGTGGAGGTGGGCGGTTACAATCTGCCGGAGGATGTGGTTAGGCAGACGGATACCGTCATCGGTAAATTCGCCTCCGTCGATTTAGCGCCGGGGGATTACATCATCGCCTCCAAAATTGCCGATGCCCCTGCTGCGGAAAACGCCTATCTCTACAACCTGACCGGGGAAAAACAGGCCATTTCCGTATCGGTCAAGAGCTTCGCCGCAGGACTGTCCGGTAAGTTGATCTCCGGGGATATCGTATCCATCGTTGCCCCGGACTACAAGAAACAGGGCGTGACGGTGATCCCGCCGGAGCTGCAGCATGTAGAGGTCATCGCCGTCACTGCAGGCAGCGGTTATGATGCCAACACCGGAGAACAGAAAGAAACCGAAGCTGAGGACGAAAAGGAGCTGCCTGCCACCGTTACGCTGTTGGTCACACCGGAGCAGAGCAAAATTCTTGCCGAGCTGGAAGCGGATGGTACCCTTCATGTGTCCCTCATTTACCGTGGCAGTAAGGAAAATGCGGCGAAGTTTACTGAGGCGCAGGACTCGATGCTTTCCGAGCTGTACCCGGTGGAAACGGAATCTCAGGAAAGCGAGGATGCCACTCAGCCGGAAGCCCCTGCGAATACACCGGCAGAAAGTGAGGCTGAGTAAATGCTGAACTTCAAAAAAGGCGGCCTGTTCAGCCGCAAAAACGATCCTGAAATAACGGATACAGAACTTGATAAAGGCGCACAGGTGCTGGCGGTTTGGGGCAGCCCCGGCTGCGGCAAGACCACCGTAGCGGTGAAGCTGGCAAAGTATCTGGCAGACAGAAAAAAGAATGTCGTGCTGCTTTTATGCGACTGCACCACGCCCATGCTTCCCTGCATCTGCCCGTCTGGTGAGCTGGAGGGTGATCATTCCCTCCGCAGTATTCTGGCTGCCAATTCCATCACGGAGTCCTTGGTGAAAAACAACTGCAATACCCATAAGCGGATGAGCCATCTGGCGGTCATCGGCCTGCAAAAGGGAGAAAATGAAAACTGCTATCCGCCGGTAAATGAAAACCTGCTCCGGGAGCTGATGGATGTGCTGCATGATATAGATAGTCATATCATCATCGACTGCGGCAGCTCCATCTATTTTGACGAGCTTTCCACCATCGCCATTCTGGAGGCCGATGCGGTGCTGCGGCTCATAAACTGTGATTTGAAATCAGTAAGTTACCTTTCCAGCCAGCAGGAATATCTGCGGATAGCAGGCTTTGACTCTGACAAGCTGTATAAGGCGGTCAGCAATGTGAAGTCCAACGAAGCCAGCCAAAACATGGAGCAGGTGCTGGGCAGCGCTGTGTTTACCCTGCCGCATTCCCCGGAGCTGGAGGCTCAGGTGCTGTCCGGGAACCTGTTCGCCGATTTGTCTTTGAAAGACAGCCGGGGCTTCCGAAAAGAGATACAGAAAATCTCGGAGGAGGTGTTCGGCATATGAGCAGGCATAATCTGTTTTTTACTCCAGAGCAGGAAACCGGAGATTTTCACAGTGTGCTGCAGCAGGTACAGGAATATATCGCCGGTCAGCACAGCGAACTTTTGTCAGACGGCAACGCCGCCGAAGCCAAGGCCAATATCAAGAGGTACATCGCCAAGTTTGTGCAGGACAGCCGTGTGGCGGTCAAAGGTATGACACCGCAGCAGCTGGTGGATGCCCTGTTCACCGAGATGGCTGAATACTCTTTTTTAACAAAGTACATCTTTAGCAATGGCATCGAAGAAATTGACATCAACAGCTGGCGGGATATTGAAATCCAGTATGCCGGTGGACGCTGTGAAAAGCTCACGGAACACTTTGACAGTCCCGAACATTGCATCAATGTGCTGCGCCGGATGCTTCATGTGTCCGGTACGATTCTGGATGATCAGTCCCCGCTGGTGGTGGGTACCCTTGCGGAAAACATCCGGATTGCCGTCATGAAAAGCCCCATTGTGGATGCCAATGTTGGTGCTGCGGCCTCCATCCGTATCGTCAATCCCAATCACATGGAAAAGGAGGATTTCATAGACAGAGGCACGGCTACCGCTGAAATGCTGGATTTGCTCTCAGAGTTTATTCGCTATGGCATTTCGGTGTGCATCGCCGGAGCTACCAGCAGCGGCAAGACCACCGTGGCAGGCTGGCTGCTCACCACTATTCCTGACAACAAGCGTATCTTTACCATCGAAAACGGCAGCCGGGAGCTTTCTCTCGTCAGGGAACAGGACGGCAGGGTTACCAACTCCGTGGTGCATACCCTCACCCGCAACAGTGAGAACGAGCTGTACCGCATTGAGCAGATCGACCTTGTGGACATCTCCCTGCGCTTCAATCCGGATATCATCGTGGTCGGCGAGATGCGTGGTGCGGAGGCCAATGCCGCACAGGAGGTTGCCCGAACCGGCGTGGCAGTGGTGACTACCATTCACTCCAACTCCTGCGAATCCACCTACCGCCGCATGGTATCCCTGTGCAAGCGAGCCGTGGATATGTCAGATGAAACCCTCATGGGCTATGTGACAGAGGCCTACCCCATTATCGTGTTCTGCAAGCAGCTGGAAAACAAGCAGCGTAGACTCATGGAAATCATGGAGTGCGAAATCCTCCCGGACAACAACCGGAATTACCGTACCCTGTTCCGGTATGAAATTACTGAAAACCGTTATGAGAATAACCAGTTTTTTATTACCGGACATCATGTAACGGTGAATCCCATCTCCGACAGCCTGTGCAAACGGCTGCTGGAAAACGGAATGCCGCAGGAACGCATCAATCTTCTGAAGAAAGGAGGGCAAATTTCCGTATGACAACCATTCAACTTTTGGCCTGTATCGGTATGATTACAGGCTTTTTTCTATTGTTCGGCTTAAAGCCGATGGAGTTCACCGATGGTCTGTTCTCCTTTCTTACCAGAGAAAAGAAGTCCATCAGGGATGAAATCAAGGCGGCCCAGTGCCGCCAAAAGCCGGGATTTTTAAAACGGCAAATCCGGATGACGCAGGAAGTGCTGGCCATGACCGGCAGGAGCAATCGATTCTCTCTGGTTTGCGCCTGCTCCCTGTTATTGTTTGCCATCGGTGCTGCCATCGCTATCGTAATGGGCAATTTCTTCTTGGCTCCGGTGATGGCGGTGGGCTTTATGATGCTGCCCTTTTGGTATGTGCAGCTCACCGCCATCCATTTCAAAAAGGACATCGCCGCTGAACTGGAAACGGCGCTCTCCATCGTGACCACGGCCTACCTGAGAAGTGAGAATATCCTCACAGCTGTGGAGGAAAACATGAATTATTTGAACCCGCCGGTGCATCAGGTGTTCAAGGACTTTGTCCTGCGGGTAAAGCTCATTGATCCCGATGTGCTGGAAGCCATCAAGGTGCTGCGCACCAAAATCGACAACGAGGTGTTCCGGGAATGGTGCGATGCCCTGTGCGACTGCCAGCACGACCGCAGCCTGAAAGTGACACTGACTCCTATCGTCAGCAAGCTGTCTGATATGCGGATCGTCAATGGCGAGCTGGAATATCTCGTGTTTGAACCCCGCAAGGAATTTATTATCATGGTCATCTTCGTCATCGGCAACATTCCGCTGATGTATCTCTTAAACGAAAGCTGGTACGATACACTGATGCATACTCCGCTGGGGCAAATCATTCTGGCTATCAGCGCCGCCCTGATTTTTATCTCTACGGCTTGCGTGCTTAAACTAACCAAACCAATTGAATATCGGAGGTGAACTATCATGATGAAATTGTATCTTAACCCCCTCGGAGAGCTGGGGGTTCTCAAAAGGGGGATAGTTCCCCCTTTTGAGGCACACCGTGAGCGTAGCGAACCATGCAATTTCCGCAGAAATTGCGTGTGCCATAGGAGGTGATGAAAATGGGATTATTGTTTTTATTCGGAATCACCTTGGCGGCGGGGCTGTTTTTTCTTCTTTTGGATCTGCTGCGTCTGCCGTACCTCAGCACTGCTAAAGCCATGCTCAATACCACAAGGACAGAGAAAAAAGCGGCGAAAACCTTGGAAGCCTACCTAATGACTTGGGCGGTAAAGCTCGCCAAGCTAATCCGCATGGATGAATACCGCAGGCATCGGCTCAAAAATGTGCTGAATGCCACCGGCATAAACATGGAGCCGGAGGTCTATCAGGCCTATGCGCTGGTAAAGTCCAGCGCAATTCTGCTGCTGGCGATTCCGGCAGGCTTTGTATTTCCCCTGCTGGTGCCGGTGGTGGTGTTCCTTGCGGTCATGGTGTATTTCAAGGAAACCAAAAAGGCAGACGAAAAGCTGTCTGCCAAGCGAGCCTCGGTGGAAAAGGAGCTGCCCCGCTTTGTTGCCAACATCGAACAGGAGCTGAAAGCCTCCCGTGATGTGCTGGCGATTATAGAGAACTACAAGAAAAACGCCGGGGAAACCTTTGCCGGAGAGCTGACCATGCTGGCAGCGGATATGCGTTCCTCCAGCTATGAGGCAGCCCTTACCCGGTTTGAGGCAAGGCTTAATTCGCCTATGCTGTCGGATGTGGTAAGAGGCCTTATCGGTGTTCTGCGTGGAGATGACAGCACGGTGTATTTTCAGATGCTGGCGCACGATTTCAAGCAGCTGGAGCTGCAGCGCCTCAAAGGTGAGGCACAGAAAATACCGCCGAAAATCCGTGTATTTTCCTTTCTCATGCTGATGTGCTTCCTCTTTACCTATCTGGCCATTATTGCCTATGAGATTATCAAGTCCCTCGGCGGGATGTTTTGAGGAGGTGAAACTGTGATTGTACAGGAAATGTTAATCAAGTATCCGCAGGCGTCCTTTGATATGATGACACCGGGCGGGTTTGTCTTTTTAACGCCGGAAGCAGCAAGGGAGCTGCTGTCAGGAAAGAGCGTGATCGGACATCCCGGTGTTTCAGAATCTGGAAGGGTGGTGACAGCTGATGAGCTTTTGAATCAGGAGGTCTTCAGTTCCGAATACAGCAACAATGTGTGGCATATACTAAGCGATTTTCCGCAGATGGAGCAGGACTCCGCCTCGCCCGAACAGGGGGTGAAGCTATGCTGAAGCTCTTAAAATCCAAACGTGGCGAGGGTTACATTGATGTGTGTGTCCTCGTTCTCTGCGCCATGCTGGTCATTGCGCTGGCCGTTCAGGTGCTGCCGGTGTTCATCGCCAAACATCAGCTGGACACCTATGCCACAGAGCTGTGCCGGGAAGCGGAAATCTCCGGCAGGGTTGGCAGCGAAACCAGCCGCCGTGCGGCGGTTCTTACCGAGCAGACCGGGCTGAGTCCCCGAATTTCGTGGTCAAAGACCGGTAATATCCAGCTGAATCAGGAAATCACCGTGACCTTGACATTAGAGAAAAACATTGGGCTGTTCGGCGGGTTTGGTTCGTTCCCAATCACCCTGCGCTCGGAGGCCTCCGGGAAAAGCGAGGTGTACCACAAATGACCAAGCTGAAAAATGTTCTTAAGGATAAGGCCGGGAACGGCTTCCCTTTGGTGGTAGCCATTACGCTGGCGCTGGTGATTATCCTGTGTGGCGTGATGGAGTTTTTTCGGCTGAATATTATCGCCACCGGCGTAAAGGAAGCCTTGGAGGATGCCATCATCGTGACGGTCAACGACAATTATGCCGATGTGTATCACGGTGTCCGGGAGGGTTACAGCGGAGGCTATCAGCCGGACGGTTCCTCCTTTTCCTACAGTGTGAACACCGGTGATATTTACGGTTACATGGATGGTGTTCTCGGCACGGAAGATGTCAGGGGTAGCCATGTGAAATATGCCGGGGATGCTTTGGAATACAAGCTATCCGGCTTGGATGTCACTATCCGCAATGCGCCGCTGGCTCCTTCCTCGCCTCAAAACGCACAGCGATTCGAAGCGGATGCGGTGATTCTTTTGGAGGTGCCGGTCTATTTCGGCGGCAAGGAGCTGTCTCCCATGAAGATCAAACTCAAAGTTCAGGCAGGATACACCGAGGTGTTTTAACTGTTCGGGAAATTGTCTGGACTTCTGAAAAAAGATGTAGTATGGTGAGAAATACAAAGGTAACATTTACACTTCTCAAAGGAGGTTATCTATATGAGTGATAAAACAAAAAGGAGGCTCGCCATTGCGGGCGCTTCGGTGATTTGCATAGCGTTGGTAATTGCCATCGGAATGAGGTTTGCCAAGGAACCCGTAAGGCCGGATGCTTCTTCACAGGAGCCGATCACTTCTTCGGATGTGGCTCCTGATATACAGAATAACACAAAGGAAAAAGAAGTTGTGGTTTCCCCGCAGCCTGCATCAGAACCGGAAAGCTCGGAAACGCTGTCGCCCCAAACCGATCTGCCGGAGCAAAAACTCCAACCCGATCCGGTAAAGCCGGAAGCTCCCGCAAAGCCTGAGCTGCCAAAGGATGCGGACACCACGAACCCATCCAAGCCACCGGCTCCTGAAAGCAAGCCGCAAGGAGGTGGCCTGCCGGGATTTGATAGTGTGCCGGACGGCGGTGCCAATCAGGGTGAATACCTTGATGATATGTATGAAAACGGTAATAAGATCGGTGAAATGGATTAATATCAAATATTTGCATCAAAAGTACGGTTTGAACCGTGCTTTTTTTGTTGCACAAAGGAGGAAAAATGAAGCGATTACTTTCTGTTTTTTTAATGGTATCCCTAATTTTTTGCCTGCTTTCTCCGGTTTCCGTTTATGCTGTTGGCGATGGAAATGTGGATGGAGGTGGCGGTGGCATGGGCGATGGAACCAGCACCAATTCGTGGACTCCGGGTAATGAGGGCGTGCGGGTAACGGTGGTTCGGACAAGTGACCATGCGGTGGTTACGACTCCGATTGATCTTACCAATAAATCGCCGAGTTCCTCTATATATAATTTTGGAAAGGTCAGCAAGCTGGAATATAACGGCGGTAGAGGCTTATCCCCTGTGAAAGGCGGTTATACATTTAAAAATCCGGCACAGTCGCTGCCAAGGATTATCAGCACAAATGGCAGCAACAATATTGACGCTATTAAGAGCTATTTTGCTGACGAACAGGTCATACGTTCCATCGCGGCAACAACTGGTATGAGTTACGATGTGTTGATTGGCGGTGACTATAAATTATTCATTGAGCCATTTGCTTTTTATAAGTTTGAGGGCGTGATGGTGTTAACCACTGCTACGGAATCCGCTATGTATGACGAACAGGTCGGCGGTCTTCTGCGAAAGAGAATGGTATCCCTATCACATAAGAATCTGCCGTTGGCCATGTTCTTGGAGGTGGCGGATCTCGGCTATCCGGCATGGTCGGGAAGCCGAAGCAAGGCAGCATCCAATGCAGAAATCAAGTCCTCTCTCGGTCTTGGCATCGTGCGGTTTAAGGATAAGCCTGCCGAGACTCCGGAGGTTTCTGTGTATGATTACGAATATCGGGTGAACACCGAAGTCATCACAGCGATTACAGTCAGCGGTGGTCAGAGCGATCCGGATCATCCGGTATCCGCCACCTTTTATGTGATCGGCAGAAGCCACCGGGTCAGCAACATCTACTATCCGGATGGTGACAGCCAACTGGCATGGATACGCTGGACAACGCCGAGTACCCCGCAACATATGACCATTACGGTTGCAGTATCCGGTGGCGGCAGTTCCAGTAAGGCGACCATCAATGCCAATATCGTTGACCTTGATAAGAATCCGCCGCCCAATCCTGTAGCGGATGACCGCAATGACAGCTTTAGAAAATCTGTCGTTCCTAACAATCCGCAGCAGACCTCCGCCAGCTGGACGGTATGGCGTCCTTGGTGGCAGGAGCATTGGGTATGGCACAGCGACTGGAACTGGTACAGTGATGGTGACGGCGGCGGTCATTGGGAGGATGACGGTGAATGGGTAGACGAGGGATGGTGGGAATTTGACAACGACCGCTATCAGGCCAGCCTGTCGGCAAGCATGGCAATTAAGCCCGATGATAAAAGTCCCACCGCCAGCGGAAAGGTCATGAAGTCAGGCTATGGGATCAATGAAACAGTTTCTGCCAGAGTTAGCACCAATCAATCCTCGGCGGTAACCGGGGCGCAGACTGCGGTGACCTACTTCCCGGAATTCGGGTATCAGACCTACTGGCGGCTGCTGGAGCGCATGAGTTCCGGCTACAGCGCACGGTTTGAGTTTCAGAAAAATCCCTACAGCACCTACAGCCGCAGGACGCATTTTTCTCCCATCTGGTTCCCAGACGGAAGCTATATCCCGTACACATGGCTGATTGATTGCTGGTCACCCGCCGGGATGCTCTCTATGAATCTCACGGACAGCGTCACCATCCGGGATAATTTATGGACGGACTGGCATATTGCGCCGCAAAAACCCCATTAAAAACAGAGAAAAAACAAGACCGCAGCCAATCGAAAGCTGCGGTCTTGCTGTTTTCAACCCTATGATGAAAGGTGGAAAATCAATGAAATCGAAACGAATTGCAATGCTCCTGTGCGTAAGCTTACTGCTGTGTCTGATGTTCAGTACAACGACCTATGCAGCGGGAACCGGGGATGTAGCCGGAGCCATTGAGGGAACGTGGACAACGGCCTCCCAGCAGATCAAAACCGTGGTCAACAAGGTGGTGTTTCCCGCCATCGACCTGATTCTGGCAGTGTTTTTCTTCGCTAAGTTAGGCACATGTTATTTTGAGTATCGCAAACATGGCCAGATGGAATGGGCGGCTCCGGCAATCCTGTTTGCCTGCTTGGTGTTCACGCTGACCGCTCCCTTATACATCTGGACGATTCTTGGGATGTGATAAACTGGGCAGGCCGAATATCGCCATCCGGATTCGGTCTGCTCTGCAAATTATTTTCTACTATACTAATCATTTGGCTTAGCTTTATTATATAGATATTATATTTAAGTGTTTGTCTACACTTCCCTGACTATATGGACAGCATACATGCAAACTGGTATACTGTATATATCAGATTATTGTATTTTTATAGGATACAGTTTCGATTTTATCATATAATTAGGGTCATTATTGAATGGGGGGAGTAGAAATGCTACAAGTCGATCATAATAACCGACAACCGGTTTATCAGCAGATTTATGAGCAAATAAAACACGATATTCTTATGGGAAAATTATCTGTCGGAACAAAAATAACATCCACAAGAGCGTTAGCAAAAGAGTTGCAAATTGGACGAAATACGGTTGAAAATGCCTATGCTCAATTGGTATTGGAAGGATATCTCACAAACATACCAAGCTCTGGCTATGTAGTTAACAACCTGCAATTTGACCTTAATCCGAAAACAGTAGAAAGGCTATCAAAACATAAAGCGACAGCAGTTGCTTCCAAACATGGAACTGAAAATATTAAGTATAATTTTCAATATGGAAATCTTGATGCCGTGAACTTTCCTTATAAGCTCTGGAGAAAGTATTTAACCGATGCATTGGATGGCAGTGAAGCCCAAGAAGTCCATAGTTATGGTGATGTAAAAGGAGATATTGAGCTACGGATTCAACTGAAAGAATATTTGTATCACAGCCGTGGCGTAAATTGTCAACCCGAACAGATTATAATATGTAGTGGCACACAATCCGCTCTTGAAATTATGATAAAAATATTTCCATATTCAAAAAAACAGGTTGCTATGGAGGAACCATGCTATAACGGGGCCAGCATTATCTTCCGCAGCAATGGATTTGAAATATTACCGATACCTGTTTATGAGGATGGAATTGGAATCAATGATCTTTCCTTATCATCAGCAAGGATGGTACATATTGCACCATCCCATCAGTTCCCAATGGGCGCTGTTATGCCAATTCATAAACGAATTCAATTATTGAAATGGGCACAAGAGCGTAACAATATCATTATTGAAGATGATTACGATAGTGAATTTCGCTATAATGGACGGCCCATTCCTTCACTTCAATCTATCGATGAAAACGAACGGGTGGTGTATGTCGGTACGTTTTCTAAATCTCTGTCTCCCGGACTGCGTATGGCATACTTTATCTTGCCAAAATGGTTGCTAAAAGAATATGAAGAAAGGTTTATTGGACACCAATGTACTGTTCCCTTAATAGAACAGAAAACCATGGCCAAATTTATAGCTGATGGGCATTGGGAAAAGCATGTGCGAAAAATTTGTTTAGCCCATAAAAAGAAACATGATATATTGATTCATGCAATCAAACACAATATTGAAGATAAGGTGCGAATTCACGGGCACCAAGCCGGGTTGCATATCCTTCTGGAATTTTTGGATGGGCAGCAGGAAGAAGATCTTATCTACAAAGCACTTCAACATAAAGTAAAAGTTTGTCCTGTATCCCCATTTTGGTTGAATAAAGATAATTATAGTAATAACGCTCTTGTTTTGGGATACGGTATGATCTCTGAGGATGATATTCCAAAGGCTGTGGAAATTTTATCGCAGGCCTGGTTTGGTTAATCAATTTGTATCCTATAAATATATAAAAACCGGCTCTGTTTTAAGAGCCGGTTTTATAGTACAATAAAATAAAAATTACGATGATAAGGAGAATATTTATTATGCAGCATCGAATGAAAACTCACCAACTATCCGAAGAACAGATACACCAATTACTCGGACGTTCACAAACTGGTAGCTTAACAACCTTGAATTCTGATGGAACCCCATATATTATCCCAATACATTTTGTTTATTATAAAAATGCAATCTTTGCTCATGGGCTTCCTAAAGGGAAAAAGATTGACAATATCTCTAATGACGCAAGAGTAGGATTCTGTGTTTATGAAATGGATAAGTTGTTATTAGATCCAAATGGAAACCCATGTGATACCAATACAAAATACGAAAGTGTAATTATTTCTGGCACTGCCAGACTTGCTGATGATATTAATGAAAAAGGAAATATATTGAAAAAAATCGTGGAAAAATACACACCTCATTTAGCAGGTAAGGAACTCCCCATTAACATGGTAAAAGGTACGGTAGTAATACAAATTGATATAACAGAAATGACCGGAAAATATTATTCATAGTAAACATAAAATAAAAGCTATTCAAGCATATTTATACCACATACCACAACTGATGCGATCTAAACTACCATCTTTATGCAAGCATTGACTGGACGATTTTGGGGATGTAACAGAGGAAAGAGACTGATAAATGCCAGCCTCTTTCCCTAAAGCGCATTGTTTATGATGCGCTCTCGCAACTCTTCAATTTTGGAGTGAATTACTGTTATCGTGCGTCCAAACTCTGCATCATTTTTCCCTGACGGATCATCCAGCCCCCAATCCTCACGGTGCTTACAGGGGAGAAACGGACATTGCACATTGCAGCCCATTGTGACCACGATGTCAACCGGAGGTATATCCTCCATCAGCTTGCTGCGCTGGGTTTGCTCCATATCAATGCCATATATCTGCTTCATGAGCCGCACCGCATCTGGGTTAATCTGAGGTTTGGTTTCTGTCCCGGCAGAATAGCTTTCAAACTCATCGGAGCCAAGGTGCTTGCCAAGAGCCTCGGCAATCTGGCTACGGCAGGAATTATGAACGCAGATAAAGGCCACCTTGAGTTTACTCATACTGGGAACCATCCTTTCGTTTTGTTTGCAATCCTTACAAGTAATAACATCACCGGCACTTCAGTCAGTACGCCCACCACCGTAGCAAGCGCTGCCGGAGAGGTCGTGCCAAACAGCGCAATCGCCACAGCCACCGACAGCTCAAAAAAATTAGAAGCACCAATCATTCCGGCAGGAGCCGAAATGTCATGAGGCAGCTTCAGCCACTTGCAGGCAAAATAAGCGATAAAGAAAATAAGAAAGGTTTGCATCACCAGAGGTACGGCGATCAGTAGGATGTGCAGAGGGTTGCTCAGAATTATATCGCCTTGGAACGAAAACAGCAGCACCAATGTAAGCAGTAATCCTACGCTGGTGGCGTTGTCAAATTTGTGGACAAAAACATTCTCAAAGTATTCTACGCCCTTGCGCTTCGTGATCATCACGCGAGTCAAAATGCCACCTGCCAGCGGGATCACCACAAACAGAATGACCGATAGGATCAGCGTATCCCACGGCACCGACACCTTTGAAACGCCCAGCAGAAACTTCACAATCGGCACAAACGCAACGAGGATAATTAAATCATTGGTTGCCACCT
>JAHDPQ010000088.1 GCA_018434245.1 Oscillospiraceae bacterium | reverse complement strand
GAAAACCCACGTCATCATCGGCCACGAGACTCTGGCCAGCGTGCAGGAACAGTGTGACCTCAACGCCTTTGTGCAGACCGGAATGGACATCACCCTCTGCCACCACGAAAAATGGGACGGCAGCGGGTACCCAAGCGGGCTAAAGGGGGAGGAAATCCCGATTTCGGCGCGGATTATGGCTTTGGCCGACGTGTATGATGCCTTGCGCTCCAAGCGGGTTTATAAGGAAGGCTTTTCCCACGAAAAGAGCATGGACATCATCCGCCGGGACAGCGGCAAGCACTTTGACCCCCTGCTGGTGGAGCTGTTTTTGCAGAATCACATGGCCTTTTGCCATATCTTTGAGCAGAACATTCAAATGATCGGCATTTAAAAAAGGCACTAAAAAATGCAAGACTCGTCATACATTGTATTGGAGGTTACTGCCCATGCCCGGGCCCCGATAATTTCCATTCCATCTTGCGCAATGGCAGGGGTAAAGTCGCTCAGTACTTTGCCGGAAAATTGCAGGTACCAAGGCCAATTTAAGGTATCCCAACTCTACTTCACCCCTCAGTCAAATATGGGCAGCGCAGTCAAGTACCGCACTGCCCAAAGCTAACCTTTTATAAATTTACCACATTTACCGGCTTGCCTTCTTTAAAAGCCCGTAGGTTTTCTACCGCAATATCCATCAGGCGAGCACGGCTTTCTTTGGGAGCCCATGCAATGTGGGGGGTGATGATGCAGTTTTTGGCCTTCAGCAGGGGGTTGTCCCCCTTAATGGGCTCGGCAGAAACTACATCCACTGCAGCGGCGGCAATTCTGCCGCTGTTCAGAGCGTCAGCCAGATCCTGCTCCTGCACCAGGGGACCCCGGGAAGTGTTGAGGAGGATGGCACTTTCCTTCATCTTGGCGATGTTTTCCTCGTTGATGATGCCCTGTGTGGAGGGGAAGAGAGGGCAGTGCAGGCTAATCACATCGGAGCGGGACAGCAGCTCATCCAGAGAAACGTACTCGGCCAGAGCCTTGCCGCTGTCGTTGGGGTACTCGTCGTAGGCCAGAATATTCATGCCCAGAGCCTTGGCGATTTTGGCGGTTGCCTGACCAATGCGGCCAAAGCCAATCAGACCCATGGTCTTGCCATCTAGCTCGATCAGGGGGTAATCCCAAAAGCACCAGTCGGGATTGCTTTCCCAGCGGCCTGAGAACACAGCCTGGCTGTGATGGCCCACATGGTGGCAAACTTCCAGCAGCAGGGCAATGGTCATCTGTGCCACGGCAGCAGTGCCATAGGTGGGGATGTTGGTAACGGGTATCTCTTTTTCTTTTGCGGCATCTACGTCCACCACATTATAGCCTGTGGCCAGTACACCGATGTACTTCACCTGAGGGCAGGCGTCGAGGGTGGTGCGGGAAATGGGGGTCTTGTTGGTGATGACAACCTGGGCATCTCCGATACGCCCGATGATCTCTTTCTCGTCAGTTAGGGAGGTGCGGTCGTATACCACCAGCTTACCCAGGGCTTCCATGCCCGCCCAGCTCAAGTCGCCGGGATTTTCGGTATATCCATCCAGAATAACAATTTTCATAACCTTCATCCTTTCCTTCTAATCCAGCAGTGCCCAAGCCCGATTGAGCACCCGTTTGGCGTTGGCTACAACCACCTGGGGATCTTCGTCAGAGCGTGGTTTTACTTCAAATGACAACACATAGGGATCCTGCCGGTTAAAAAAACCTTCCTGCCGCAACGCCTGCAAATAGACCACCAGTTGAGGAATATCATTTTCGCTGCTAGGAAAGCCAAAGCAAGGATGCTCGTCCCCGTATGCTTCCAAGTCAGGGCCGGCGATCACCGTGTTGCCCATATGCAGGTGAGTGATGTAGGGGCGCAGGGTGCGTACCACAAACTCGGGGGTTTCATAGGTCATGGGGATATGGGAAAGATCCACCAGCAAACCAAAATTTTGGTAGTGGTTGCGCACTTGTGCCGCAAACTGCGCAGCCAACGGAGCAGGCCCGATCAAGCTGCCTTTGTCGATATCGTAATCGAAGACCTCCAGTTCCACGTCAATATCTTTGGAAGCGGCATACCGGCAGACGGCCAGAGTAGTTTTCAGCAGTTGTTCCAACCCTTTTTTCCGGGTTTGCGGCCACCATTTTCCCGATAGAAAAGCAACGCTCTGTGCTCCCAGCTCGGCAGCTTCGTCTACCCCTTGTATAAGGGTTTGTTCCGCTTTTTGCCGCCCTGCCTCATCCAGATCGTTGGGATTCAGGCCGCTGCCCAGCAGCCGGGCCTGGGCTCCGCAGCAAACAGTAAGGTGGGAGGGGGCTAGCACCTTGGCAACAGCCTTGCGGTGTTCCGGGGGAATGGGGTTGAGCTCCACGGCATCAAAATAGGAATCCCGGGCAATGCGCTCAACCGCCGCCACCGGATTGTTGCCGAAATCCGGGTAGGCCATGGCGGCAATCAGGCCGATTTTAAAGTAGTGACCAATGGGCTCCATTATTAGTCCTCCAGCAGTGCCCAGGCCCGGTTGAGCACCCGTTTGGCGTTGGCTATAACCACATCCGGATCCTCATCCTTCCAGGGTTTTACTTCAAAGGAGAATACATAGGGATTTTCGACGTTGAAGAAGCCTTCGTTCTTAAGCACACGCAGATATTCCAGCACCTGCTCTACATCGTTGGAGCCGCCTGGGAAGCCAAAGCGCTGATGCTCGTCGCCGTAGCCTTCCAGAGCAGGGTCGGAGCATACGGTATTGCCTACGTGGAAGTGGGTCAGATAGGGGCGCAGGGTGCGTACCACAAACTCGGGGGTTTCATAGGTCATAGGGATATGGGATAGGTCGATCATCAGGCCAAAGTTATTGTGTGTTGTCCGCATATCGGCGGCAAACTGTGCCGCATAAGGGGCAGGGCCGATCAGGGAGGATTTGGCGATATCGTAGTCAAAAACCTCCAGCTCTACAAGCATATCCTTTGTCTTGGCATAATCACAGAGGTTGCGGGTGGTCTTCAGCAGCTGAGCGTAGGCCTGATCTTTGGTTTGGGGCTCCCATTTGCCAGACAGGAAGGCGATACCTTTGGCACCCAGGTACTCCGCCTCCTCGATCGCTTCCATTAGGGTTGCCTCGGCCTTTTTTCGCTCGGTTTCATCAATGTGGTTAGGATTGAGCCCGGTGGTCAGCAAACGGGGCTGTGCGCCGTAGCAAACCTCCAGATGAGAGGTTTCTAGCAGTTTTTTCACTTCGGCCCGCTTGGCATCGTCCTTAATCCAGGTGACTTCAATGGCATCGAAGTAGTCGTCCACCGCTGTCTTTTTAATATACTGTGTGATCTCGGGGTCGTCTCCCCGAATGGTGGAGGGATAGGCCATAAAGTTGATCAGCCCAACCTTAAAATATTTATGGATGCATTCTTTCATTAAATTAACCTCCCGTATTCTTTTGTTTGCGAGCCACTGCCTTTTTGGCTTTTGCAGCAATGCTCTTTGCATCTAATCCGTATTTTTCCAGAAGCTGCTCATAACCACCGCTCTCGGCATAATCTGTCAATCCAGCCATTTCCAAGGGTACCGATTCACTCTGTGCTAAGACTTCGGCAACAGCACTGCCCAATCCCCCATAGATGCTGTGCTCCTCCGCCGTCACAATGGCGCCGGTTTTCCGGGCACAGTCAAGAATCAACTGGGTGTCGATGGGTTTTATAGTGTGGATATCCACCACTGTGGCCAAGATGCCCTCCTGTTCCAAAAGCGACGCTGCTTCCAGAGCCTTGTGTACCATATAACCAGTTCCCATCAGCGTGACGTCGGAACCTTCCCGCAAAACCACACCTTTACCGATTTTAAAATCATAATTATCATCAAAAATCACCGGTGCCGGTGCACGGCTCAAGCGCAGATAGACTGGCCCATCATGGGCTGCCGCTGCAAAAACCGCTTTTTCCGTTTCTACCGCATCGCATACCGAAAGGATGGTCAGGTTGGGCAAAGCACGCAACAATGCCAGGTCCAGCGTGGCGTGATGGCTGGCACCGTCATAGGAGTCGGACAGGCCGCTGTAGGTACCTGCCAGCTTGACATTTAGGCTATCATAGCAGATCATGCTGTTGATGGGGTCTCCACCCCGCAAAGCCATAAACACGGAAAACGTATTGGTAAAGGGAATCAGCCCGCAGGTGGCAAAGCCAGCCGCCATAGCGTTCATATCCAGCTCCGAAATACCGATGTTGAAGTAGCGGTTGGGAAACCGCTTGCCAAATACAATGCTTTTGCTGGAGGAACCTACGTCCGCCTCCAAGGCAATCACCTTAGGGTTTTCCGCCCCTAGCTTGGCCAGTGCCTCCCCATAAGCGTCGCGAATTGCAATGGTCTTACTCATCCTCCTTCACCTCCAGTTCTGCTTTGGCAGCAGCGTATTCCTCCGAAGAAATCGGCTTGCCATGCCAAGTGCTCTTGCCCTCCATAAAGGAGATGCCCTTGCCCTTAACCGTACTGGCAATGATGATGACAGGGCCGTCCCGGTATTCTTTGGCCTGCTCAAGAGCCTGATCCATAGAGGCGATGTCGTGGCCTTCTGCATAAAGGACATGCCAACCAAAAGCTTGAAAGCGAGCACCGGGATTTTGCACCGGCATAATCTCATCATTGGTACCGTCCAGCTGTACCCCGTTGCAGTCCAAAATAGCAATCAAATTGTTGGTGCGAAACTTATTGGCGGTCATGGCAGCTTCCCAGACAGCACCTTCCTGGATTTCACCGTCACCGAGAATCACAT
>JAHDPQ010000106.1 GCA_018434245.1 Oscillospiraceae bacterium | reverse complement strand
GGCTTCGGTCAAGGGTGCCCTTATCCTCAAGAACCTGCGCCTCACCCTCGAGGACATCCGGGCAAAGCAGGTCTATGAACCCTTCTTCTGGATCGAGAAGGGCTTCTCGAACCTGCAGGGGAAGGCGGAGAGGACCGTCCTGATCGTCGAGAACAAGGATACCTTCTGGACGCTGCAGCAGGGGGTGACGGACGGCGTGCTCGCCGGCATTCACCTGGTCATCTACGGGGAGGGGAATGCAATCCTGAAGAAGTTTGAGTACATCGAGACCGTCGGCGGTGTGCCGGATGACCGCTACCGCTACTTCGGCGATATCGATTGGGAGGGGATCTCCATCTATAACCGGCTCCGCGCACGTTACCCGGAGTACGACATCCGGCCGGCTACCGCCCTCTACGCCTTCATCCTGCAGAAGGCTGGACCCGCAGGAGCACGTCCCCTGCGGCGGCCGCAGCGGGCCGGCACCCTCTCCCCCTTCCTCGATTTCTTCGATGCAAGGACCGGAGACGCGATCAGGCAGATCGTCACAGCAGAGCGGTACCTCCCGCAGGAGGTCCTCAACACCACCGATCTATCGAGGTTTGGAGATGGCGGACTCACTCCGGCGCTTTAAGGAGATCAACGAGCGGATGGAGCATCTCAAATGCTTCTACCCGTTTTTCGAGGCCTATACTTCCCGTCCGATGCAAGGCCTGGACTATGATGCCCCCTACCTCGCACTGGATGTGCTGACCCTGCTCATCGAGAAGGGCCGGCTCCAGGGCCGTGTTCTCAAGTCCGATGAGATCCGGGCGCACATCGAAGAGACGATGAAGGGGATTCACCCGGACCGGGAGTTCGATTACCGGGAAGTGACGCGGACCGTGCTCGGCTTCCTTGAAACAAATACCCGGAATGAACTCTACTGCTTCCGGTACCAGGACCCGGTCAGAAAGAGACCCGCGAATCACTACGTTCACCTGGTCGAGTATGACGTGACCGAAGACGGCTACCGGATCACCGATGAAGGCCTTGAGTTCATGATCAGCATCAAGGAGCTCCCCGAAGAGTCCAGGATCACGGTTGCCCTCATTCTCTTCAAGAAGCAGGTCGAGAGCGGCTCGTTTAGAAACGCCCTGGAGACGGTACGGAACCTCAACCTCGAAGTGCTCCGCAAGAAAGGAAAGAAACAGGCGCTCCTTGACAGGATGAGGTACGGCGACCCCGATGTAGCCGAAGGCTTTACCGCCTACACGCAGGAGGTGCTCTCTCAGATCAGGCAGGAGCAGGAACTCTTCACCCAGGTCCAGGCGACGCTCCGCGACCTATCAAAAGACCAGGAACGAATCGCCCACGCCCCCGAATCGTTCGGGAAGGAGGAGGACTTCATCGCCATCCAGGAACTTGCGACCGAACTTGATCATGGGTATAGCCTCCACAACACCCTCTTGAAAGGCTATACCGACCTCCCATCCGAGTATGAGTGGATCTGCCAGATCCGCATGAAATCGCTCTTTGACCGGAGGTACCAGTTCCAGGAAGCGCTGGAGAACCACATCCGTGCAAACATACCAAACGAGGTGCATATCGTGGAGATGCACCCTCTTCTCCTCCCGAATGTCTCCCGGGCGTTTGGCCTCTCTTCGATCTTTGAGCCGCAGAGGATCGTCGGGAGAAAGCCGGAGATCACCGAGGTGAAGACAAGCGAGAAATGGGGCGATAGAAAGTCCGTCGAGAAGATCGTGGAGGAGCGGCAGGCTGAGAACTTCAGGATCTATGCGCAACTGCTGGTTGACGCACTCGCAGAGAGTGGAACAATAGATCTGCCGGCCTACCTGAG
>JAHDPQ010000152.1 GCA_018434245.1 Oscillospiraceae bacterium | reverse complement strand
GCCCTCATGATTTCCTGTGCAGAACGCCGCCCCAGATAAAATGCGTCCCTCTCCTCTTGAGTCTGAGCATGTTGCGACTCCTTTTGGGCTTGATTGTTAGGTTGAACATCCTGAACGGCCTGTAGGTAATCTGCGTGTGTCACTGTTTCAAAGGGGACGTTCTCCTGAGTAAGTAGGCTTTGAATGCCCCGGTCAATTTCCAGTGATTGCGATAAATCATGGATACGTCCGTCCTGCTGGAATTCGCTCCCACGCTGAATAAACAGATTTAACGTATTATGCTCTCGATGCTTTTCTATAACTTCCGCATATAATTTCTGATCGCGCTGCGGGTCATAAATTGCGTTGAGAAGAACAGGACTATCTGTAACAACTACATCCACTTTACCAAGTAGCCGATCTATCCGGCTTGATTGGATCTCAAAAAGGCTGCGCTGATCTTGCAGCTCAGACAGGTTACCTTCCCATACAAGCTCTTTTGCGTATTCCGGTACATATTCAACATTCACCCCCTGTGTTTTAAGATAGTGAGCAATTCCAAGCGCACAGGTGGTTTTACCCGCACCGGGGCCGGCAAAAAGATTGATAACTTTTGTTGTATGGGTAGGTACCCCTTGCTTTAGTACCGGTTTTTGATCCCGTATCTGTGCCTGCCCCCGCATAACGGAAACAATCTTCTCGGCCAGCTCCGCAGGGTCGCTGTCAAAGCGGATGCGATCCCCCTGCCATGTCCCCTTGGTGTGGTTGATGCCGTTCAAAAGTTTAATGCCCCGGGCGGGCGGCTCCCACCTGGACAAATTGTGGGTGTAATCATCCAGCAGGAAATCAGTGGATCGGATGCCGCCAGGTACATGCTCCTTTTTATCCACGCCGCAGGGGACAAAGACACGGTGGGCAGCATCGATCTCCGGAAGGTGTTCATCCAGCCACTGGTTTTTTTCAGCAAGAGCATATTGGCTATCCGAGAGATAAGCGGATAGGATATGTACCTCTATTTCCGGGTGGTTGGCGTAGATTTCCCGAATGGCCTCCACCACTTTATCCATGGGCTTGAGATTAGCAAAGTAACCCGGCTCATACAGGGTTTCCAGTTGGTCAACATGCTGGAACTCTGCCAGCGTTCCGTCCATGTCCACAAACAGGCGCTGGGGGGGTGCTACACTAAACGCATGACTGATGGAGTATAATTTTTCTCTAATCGTTTTAATTTCTGCTTGATAAACCGGATTATCTTTGATTCCTTCCAAGTTATCCAGTCGCTTATAAAGTTTGTCAGTTAGAAATTCCTCCAAGTCATAAAATCCGTTGGCCACATCCTCCAGCACTAGCGAACCGCTTTTATCAAGGATGACGCATAGCGCTTCATCCCCGTATTTCTCATGCTCCATGAGGAAATATTCCTTGCCATCCACATTCATAGCATCAATGGTGTACCAAGTCCCTTCATGGCCCGGAACCGATACGTTCTGTGATTGCCGTATAATTTCCATTTGTTCAACCTCCTTTTCCATTGTGATAATCTTGCATTCAGCCTTGGGTAAATAATATCCGTAAATTTCCATTTTCTTTCCAGAACGGTTTTTGATAATCCTATGAACACGCTCCCCTATGATGAAATTCCGGGTGTCTTGGTCGAGAACGTCATAAGCCTTACCCTGATACTCCACCTGTTGGGCGGGATGAAAAAACCGGTTCTCTTTGGGCTTTGGGATTAACACTGTTTCAGCCTGCGGATTCTCTACATCCGCAACGCTATTGCTTAGGGTTGCAGCGCCGTTTTGGATACAAAGCGTGTAGTTGCCACCTGTCCATTTGCAACTTGTTCTGCCCATATGCGCAGCCTCTGAGTAACAGCCTGAGCGATATTCAACGATGCAATCTATCCCCCTTTCGATACGGAAGATAATGTCCTGAATCACTTCCGACTTTTTTTGTTCGTTGAATTTGAAGCTGCTCCACTCAATCAGCTTGTTTAGGGCTGACTGGGTACATGGGATGCTTTCCATGGGTTCGTTCCCCCTTTCTCCGAAATAAAAAAAGCGCCAACCATGAAAACACAGTTGACGCTAAAAATTGTAAGGCTTTATAGCTTAAAAACTTCACAAATGATGACCCAAAAATAAAGGGATCTATGGATTGATACAATGTTGGAAGGTTTTTTCTGCTTAACCCCTCCGTTTCGCCCCATTTATGATAAAATGGATAAGATAATCAAAATACGGAGACGATATAAAAACAAGCGAATGAGATTAAATGAAGGAAGGATGATAAATGTAATGAAAAAAATAGGATTAATTATGTTGGTACTTGTTATAATGGCAAATTTAATCAGTTGTAGCATAGATAGGTTTGTAGAGACATCCCCAGTGAATGAAAACAGTAATGTAGTAGGTTCCGAGCCGGAGCGCGATGAGGTAACAATCACGGTATACTATGCAAATGATGATTATATCATGGCAGGTGATGATTCCTCAGGCAAAATTATCCCAGTGGAAAAATATGTTTCAGTGAGAGATAAAACCATAGAAGAAATAATTGTAGCAGAGCTGCAAAAGGAACCGGGGGAAGAGAAGCTTACAACATTGCTGGCTAATTTAAATATTTTAAGCGTAGAAACCGTTGAGGGAATCACATATGTAGATATTTCAGGGGAGCATTTATCCGGTGGCAGCTTAATAGAGTCGATGATATTATTGCAACTAGTGTACTCCCTAACGGAATTAGATGAGGTAGAGGCTGTGCAAGTGTTGGTGGATGGCAGCAAGGCAGAGTCATTGATGGGGCATATTGAGATATGGGAGCCTTTGACAAGAGAAGATATTAATTAGATTCTTCCGGTTCTGTTGGTTATCAGTTGGATTAGATACTCCACTCAAGGCACTTCCGATGGGGGACCATGATCCTGAAGTATGCTAAACTGGGGCAAAGCTGACAATTTGCTCATGAAAAAATTCCAAACAACGATGCGAAGAACCGTTACTGACCAGAATCTTTTTCTTTGCTATTATAACACCTCTCCAGCATCACCATAAGTTGATGATTCAAATACTGTAAGCGTCTCTGCTTATGATATAAATGAAGAACAACAACTAAAACCAGAGCAATTACGATAACCAGCACCATACTTATTGCAATTAACATACCATATATTCCCTTTCTTGTAAAAAGTAAGCGCCAACCATGAAAACATAGTTGACGCTTACTTTTTTAGGAATATTACTATTTAAGTTTGCTACCACAATGGGGACAATGTGACCATGGCTCGGAGTAATAGCAACCATTCGTCGTATGGCTATGGCGCTTGAGTTTTTTCGAGTAACGGCGAAAGCTAAAACCTGTGCTTTTTATGTTTTCAGGTCGTATTCTTGGCTCCACGCCTTCAACAATATGCCTCGCCATACCGGAATTTATCATGCGTTCAAAACAGTGGTTGGGGCATTCAGGGATGTATATTCCTCTATATTCAAGCATTTTTGCGGCTCCTTTCTTTGCAAGCTAATAATTTACTTTTTGGATCAACAATTATTAACGGTTCACCACAAGTGACCACGCTCGGTAGGGAAACCCTACAAGCTCCCGTGGGTATTCTACTTTGAGATATAGTTTCTTCTTTTTTATGGATCACAAACCCTACCCGGTACATTTGCAGATTGGGCAGAGCACGAATATCAAACCCCCGGCCAAACAGGTGCCGGTGCACCTGCTTTTGCTTTTTGGGTTTTCCCTTGGGGCGGCACCGGAGGACAGCGGCCCGGCCCCGCTGCTCCATATGCCGTAGGCCCTCCAGCACCCGGTCATGGGTATAGGCCGTGTAGGTGCTGGGCGGGAGCTGTTTGCAGAGCAAAGAGGTGCAGCGGGCCAATCGCCGTTGCACCTCTTGTTGGGATAACTTCTGTCGCTGAAGCGGCCGACTCATTTTAAGACACACCGCCGGTCGGGGGAATCGATACATGATGATATAGAAATCGTTGATCCGCCTGACCGCCAGCTTTTCAAAGAAGCGCAGGATGTAATATCCGGCCAAGGCTAGATATATCGCTAGTAACAGCAAAGGCTCATCTCCTTAATTAAGTGTTGATATTACATAATAATTACGATATTATTTAAGGACATAGCATAAAAACTGGAGGAAAACATGAAGGACATTTTTTCATATAATATTGATAATGAAAAAACCGCTATTCTCAACTGGAGAACAGATTATCACGATCATATATACAATATGATTGTTGTTGCAGAAGGGTATATGCAATCTGCTCTTATGTTGTCGAAGCAACTGCTCGACAATAACGATAAAAAAGACGCTGATATTATCATTTTTCCGATGCTATTTAGTGCGAATCATTCTATTGAGTTATATCTTAAAGCCATTGTATGGACTTTAAATATACTCTTAAAAAATGGAAAACGAAAAGAAGGTAAACATAATATTAAACAAATATTTGATACAGCAATCGCTAGAATAAAGAATTTTGAAAAAGATAAAAATGATATAAAGAATATTGAAGAAATGCTTAATAACCTTAATTTGTATATCCAGGAGCTGTTTGCGTATATACGGGATAATTCCTATAAAAAAGATAATATGGATTTTCCAAGGTATCCAATAGATGAAGACTATGAGCGACACTTTTACTTGGATACCTTTGAGAATGTTTCTGTTGATCTAGAAAATTTTTATGAACGTTTTTCTGATATAGGGAAGCAGTTAAATAGACTTTCGACATACTACTTATATGAACATTTGCATCCTTTTTTAGAAATGGATAACGAATAACAGTAAGATAAGGCAGGAGCATTACACCCCTGCCTGCTTTTCTCTTTTATCGCCTTACCCCACACTCTCCACCGTCCAGCGCCAATCATCATAGACAGCGCCGTCTATGGACAAATTGTCATAGATTTTACTCACCCGGAGCATCCCGGCGGGAGTCCAGCAGTCGATCAGCTGGGCCTGCACCTCATAAACAGAATCATCCGGATACCACAAAGGCGTGAAATGCACCCGGTGCCGTACCTGTGAATACAGGTTTTCCCGGAACTCAAAGGTCTTGGAGATCGTTTTTTCCAGCACCCGGTCATAGGTCAGATACTTGAATTCCGGGAACCAGGCAATGGCGTTCTGTGCGCCGGTGATACTGCCGCCATGATTGCCTGCGGTGTTGTATTTTAGCTCGATGTTCACCCCGTAGCCGCTTTTCATCCATACCATACCGTAGCTGCCGGTATAGGCGGTAGGTACCCGGGAATCCGGCTGAATCAGAATGTCCCCGGACATCCGGGCATCATAACTGCGCCAGTCCCATTCCCACCATCCCTGATCTTCGTAGTAGCCATCATCTTCCCATTCTCCGGATTCCTCATTAAAGCTACTATCGGAAACCCAAACCCAGTTTTCATGCCAGCGGGGAATCCAAACACCCCATGTTAGCTCCTTCACATCATCTCGTTTGGGAGGGGCCTTAATAGAAAAGTTACCGGGCTTCTGGTCCCTCGGCTGCGGATCAGGCGGGGTATGCTCCACCAGCTCCACGATGTTGGCGGTCATGGTGCCCTTGTTGACCCAGCCCCCGCCGGATACCTCCACCTCAATGGTGAGCTGCTGGGGTGTTTTTGGTGTGTGCCACTCAAACCATACCAGCTGCGTTTCATCGGGCGGGACGGTATAGCTCTGACTTTGGGTTCTGCCATTCACTCGGAAGGTAACCTCCCCGTTATCGTCTGGAGTGACGCCATTCTCCCCACCGTGGATTAGGAAAGAGGTAATCACATCAATATCGGTGTGGTATTCGTAGTCCGAAAGCTCAATGCCCCCCGGGCCGTCCGGTTCCTCTGTAAAGCGAACAATGCCAAGGCCAAGGGAAGATATGATTTCCGCATTGGATACAAAGCCGTTGGTGGTGCCACCCCAAGCGGGAAAGCCCAAGTCCGATTCCTCCAGAAAAATGGCCAGTGGCAGGTTCTTATGGGTGAGATTGCCTAGCTTAGAGCGGAGGTCACCGGATGTAATCTGGTCATACAGGGCCACTTCATGGGCGGTGGCGGCTATTTTAATGCCGTTGTAGGTAAAGTACGCCATTGGCTCGATCAGAAGCTTGTACTTGCCGCCGATCAGGGTTTTATATTCCATGCCCATTTGTTGGGCTATGTACTTAATTGTCTCCGCATCTGTAAAATAGGATTTAATGGCTGCTATGTTGGTAGCTCCATTTGAGCTAATAATCTGGGGTAGTTGTTGTGTCGGAGCCTTTCTTTGATATACTGTTGTTTTTTTTTTCAGCTCAGTACCAGCCCGGTAATCTATCTTGCTCTTTTTATCAAAGTGGAGATTCATAGGGTAGGTGACATGTGTAAAATCGATTGGTGTACCATATCGCCTGTTATCGCTCACCCGCATGATGCTCACCCGAACGCCATCGTCCCCCGGTGACCACTTGTTTTCCCCGCTGCCATCTCCCATCCCGCCGCCACCGCCATCCATGTTTCCATCCCCGGCGGCAAGGGATGGTGTACTGACCGTAAGTAGCAGTAAAAAACAAAGAATGATGCTTGCCCATCGTTTCATAAAGTCCTCCTGCATACAAAAAGAGGACACAGCGTTAAACTGCATCCTCTAATTGATAGGTTATATTTAGGTTTACATGATGCCGACTTTTTCGCCGGATAACTCAAAATCGGCCACTTCACCTTTATTGCCGCCACCATGGTCCTCTATCCACCCAAAGCCGGGCACATAGATTTTGCCATCTTTCTTTTCGCCGCCCGTAGGCCCTTTCGGCTCCTGCTGGTTGGGCTTTATTTGTTCCTTGGTGTATTCCGGCTTGCTGGTAGGGTCTTTCTTCTGTTCCTCCGGGATTTCCGGGGGCGGGGGCGGCTCCGGTTTGCTTACATCCCCGGTATTCTGCCCGGTGCGCTCGGCCTCGTTGGTAGGTTCAGCCTGCTTTTGAGGCTTTGGGTCTTTCTTGGGTATCTTTATGGGTGGTACCTCGTAGACGCTGCTTTCCTCCGGCTGGGAAACTTCTACAGGCTCCACCATTTCTTCCATAGCCGCTGCCTGTGCCTCGGCTTCTCTCTCTGCGGCCTTAACCGCTTTATCATTCAGTATCCAGCCCCAGCCTAAGACTGCGCAAATTACAAAAACAGATATGCAGGAGATCAGGGTAATCTTCATACCTCTAGTCATAAAAATCATCCTCCTTGCTACTTTTATTATACCATTATTTGACATAGATTACAAGCGAAAAACCGCATTGTTAAAAGGTTATTTACAACTTCCAAACTGGAATACCTGTGATTTTTTCAACTTTTCCACAAGGGGATTTCCGCCCCGAGTAGACATACAAGTAGTTGGCAAAATTTTTGCCAACTACTTTTGGTATGCAAAAGGGATGTCGGACATGCCGCCACCCCTTGTATTTTTATATGGCCTTTTCCAGCTTTGTGAGGCGCTATTGCGCTTTGAGTTGTTCCAGCGCCCAAATCCGGTCATCGTGGCTGTCTACCTTTTGTTCCAACCGGTCAATCTGCCGGTTGCGCTCCTGCCACCCGTCCAGCCCTTCCTTCACGGATTTTAGCAGCGGTTCCACATAATGGTTGTGATGGGTCATATCCTTTTGGAGCGCAGCCACCCGGCCTTCAAGATTGTCTACACTCGTTTTCATTTCGGAAATATCAGCTTGCATGGCATTTTGGCCCTGCTCCAAAGCCTTTTGGCCCTGCTCCAAAGCCTTTTGGCCCTGCTGTAGCTGCTCCAGCAGTGTTTCTGTCCGATCTTGCCGTGTGGACATTTGTTCCAGCAACGCCAGAATCTTTTCTTCGTTATTCATTCCGTAACCTCCACAATCGGGGAGCCGCACTCCCCGCAGAACTTAGCATCTTCTTTCCAATAACGTCTCTTTTTCGTGCGCATGTGGCACTCAGAGTTGCTGCACTAGAGAAATATTTCGGGAACCTCAACCATTTTCACGCCGCAGAACCTACAATAATTATTGGCATTTTCAGCAGCAGATTCCATATTACACTTAGGACATTTTCTCATTTGCCACCCACCCCTTAGTAGAATCATTATACCTGTCTTTTCCAGCCCATGCAAGCGCATTTTGTCCACTTATGGTTTTCCTTCCGGGTACGCTACATCCACACAGGCACTACACAAGTCCGGCTCCACCCACCAGCAACCGCCGGGGCAGCCATGCTCCCATGTGCAGCCGCAGATGCGGCAAGTTTGCTCCTGCCCGGCTTCCTGTGTTTTAGGCAGGATAGTTTTCTCAATGTGCTGAAGCATATCTTCCAGCAGGGAATTGACATCCTGTTTCACTCACATTCTCTCCTTACATAGCGGAGCCGGTGGGCATCACGCTCACCGGCTCCATTTCACTATCCCTATGGTTGAGATTGCGCCACTTCCAAGCTTGCGTCCAGCTTGGACACTTCATCTACAAGCTCGTTGTATTCCTTAGCCGTTTCATTGTACATCTGCTTCCAATCCAGTCCATCATCCGGCTGATCGTCCGGGCCGGGGCCACCGGACAGGCCCTTTACCTTGCGGTTCAAGTAGAAAACCGTTAAGGGGAAGGCTATCGCCATAAGGATCGTAATGACAGTCAGGACAGCGAGGACAATACCCACCGTCATGCTAGTGCCCTGTGGGGCCGGGGAACACTCCGGCTGCTGTGCGCCCCGCTCGTCGGATAGCAGCTTTACCAGTAGGAAGGCACTCAGCAGATCGTAGCCGTTATTGCCGTTGCCGGTGTCTTTGCTGCTTTGCAGCTGAGACAGCAATAAAGAAAAAATCTCAGGGGACAAATCTTCCCCTTGGGCATCCGTATTGCCGCCGGTCTGCACATACCGGATGATTTCCTGCGGGGTGGTGTTTTGTGCTGCTCCGCTGTTCCGGTTGCTTTCAATCAAGGCACGAATCAGGGCTTCATCCGTGCCGGTGTTGTTGTTGACTACCGGATTGCTGCGGCGCATGGCTGTTGCCAGGGCAAGGATAGCGTCACTGTCGATACCGCCGCCACCATTATTGCTTGTAATGGCCGCAAGAATGGCCAGCAGCTGCTTGTCCGTCAGGCCCCCGCCGCTATTGCTATTGTTGCCGTTGTTATTGTTGTTGCCGTTGTCTTTTCCAACCACATCGGTGTAGCTGATCATCCGGGTGGCAGAGGTGTTTCCGGCATTGTCCTTACCGTAAATGGCGGCGGTTTCTCCACTGGAAATGACGTAGGAGGCCGAATCGGTACCCCGCTTGACATCGTTTACGTAGATGCCCTCCATGCCGCTGCCCGTGTCTATAGCGGTGATATGGATGGTCTTGCTGGCGGCATCGGTGGTGATGGTCAGGACCGGAGGTGTGGTATCTTCGGTGGGTTCAGGTGCGTTCACAGTCTTGACCACAATGGCGTTGGTGGCCTTTTCCGGGGAGTAGTCACCAATGCTGTTGAGGGCTTTGACGGAGTAGGTGACGGTATCCCAATTGGATTGAGCCGTATCCTTGTACTGGGTTTCCTCCCCGTTGTAAACAACCTCGGAAACCTCCAGTCCCAAGCTATCTGCGGACAGGGGACTGAAAGAAAACAGGCGGGTGGTAAACATTTGCGATTCGGCTTCTTCGTCTCCTTTGAGACTGACGGTGCGCTGCAGCTCATAGGCCACCGCCTTATTGGCCGCTTTCCACTTTACAATGATCTGATTGCCAGCGTCCACTTCCTCAGGTGCTTCAACGTTCTCCGGAGCATCCGGAGGCAGCTCCGTTGTAGAAAACCGAAAAGTGTCAATTTTCTGTGGCATGGTGATGTTAGATTCATCGGAAAATTCTTCTCCCAATCCTAATTGGCCGTGGAGATTGTCGCCAACCGCATACACATCCCCTGTGTGGGATACAAACAGGGTAGAGTTGCGCCCGGCCACGATGCTGGCAATGCTCTTACCGTTGAGGGAATAGACAGCAGTGGGAGTTTCCACGTAGGAAGCGGTCAGTCCGGTGCCGGTCTTGCCGCTGGGATTACCACCCCATGCGTGGACATCCCCGTTTCCGGTGATGATGTAGTTAGTATCCCCAGCGACCACCAGTTCACTGAATGAATCTCCCGAGGCATCCAAAGCGTTGATATAGGCTCGGATGGTCTGAGCCGTGGAAAGGTATCCACCCGAGGTCTGGTCTTTGGATTGCTGCTTGAGGCTGTTATCACCCTGGGAGTAGAGCTGCCCATCCTGAATCATGTACCAGTGCTTGGAGCCGGGCATGATGTTGGTGATATTGCCGACTATAGAGCTGTTGCTGAAATCTAAATAGTGGGGAGCCAGTGACCAACTGCAACTCTGTGATGCGCTTGCTTGATATTGATAGTTGCTTGTTCCGAACCCAATACTCTGGGTAGTTGACCCTGTCCAACTTGCACTCCCACTGTAAGACACACTCAACTTGTTGTTTGTTCTACTTGCACTCCCACTACCGCTTAAGCCGTAACTAAAATTTTGATACGTGTAATAACTTTTATCGTTATCATCAATATCCCAGTAACCCTCTTTACTTTTAACCGATGGCGATGATCCTCCACTGTAAGATGATTGTGCATTAGGTATATATCCGCTGTTTCCTGGGCTTACGCTAATTAAGCTTTCGCTTAGCCCCATTGTAAATATGCTAATAGTATTTACGCTTGGCTGTGATAAAATTACTGTTCCTTGTGCGTTTATTGAGGCGTTCGGGTCAGTTTCCCAATTCCTCCAACCAGTTGATTGTGTCCACACCCTTTTTTCTGCGCTATTTAATGATGTACTACCTTTATTAGAGGAAGTCACCCTATACTGGCTATCGTATGGAAATACCCCATTGGCGTTGTTGCCCCACGTCCAAAGGGTATCATCCTGATTAATGAGAATAGCGTAATCATCCCCCACATACAGGTTCTTGACATCTGCTGTGTCCATGGTGCGAGTGGGGATATTTTTGTCCACCTTGGTGCCATCCCCCAGTTGGCCTTTGTCATTGCGGCCCCACACATAAATGGCGTTGTTATCAGTGGTGACCACCATGGATTCCTTCATCGGGTAAAGGCCGCTGATCCGCAGCCCTTGGGAACCGGGGATTAGGGTGGGGGTGGATACATTGGTGTTGCTGCCCAGCCCCAGCCGCCCGTTGGTGCCTTTTCCAAAAGCGTACAGCTCCCCGCTGCTCAGCAGGACAAAGGTAGCATCCTGCACCACGGCAATGTCCTTTATCTTCTTATCCTTGAAAAAGATGTTCTGAGTGGGAGTGTGCACCTTTTGGGCGGAACCGGCACCAAGGCCCAGCTGCCCGTAGGTATTATCTCCCCACACCAGCAGCCGCCCATCGGCCCGGAGCATGACAACATGGTTGTCGGCCACCAGTTTTGCCACGCTACCGTCCCCTGCCGAAAAGGGCATCATACCATAGGCTCTTGCCTGCATCCGGCGGCGATCCAGCCGAGCCGTCTCAATCACCGGCTCCAAATCTTCTACAACTTCTTCCTCTACCTCCGGTAATGGCACTTCGGGAAGCACCGTCAGCGGTACTTCCGGCAGGGATTTTTCGGGAAGCTCCGGTTCCGATACTTCCGGTAGGGATTCTTCGGGAAACTCTGGTTCGGATTCTTCCGGTAGGGATTCTTCGGGAAGTTCCGGCTTCGATTCTTCTGGGTTTTCTTCTTTACCGTCTGCCGGGGTTTCCGGCTGGGACTGTTCCGGTTCCCCCGGCCGGGATTGTTCAGGTGCTGGGATTTCTTCCGGTGCTTCCGGCTGGGATTCAGGTTCCAGCTCCACATCGTCCCCGCCTTCGGACGTATCCGAATCAGATTCTTCGGTTAACTCTATGGGGATAATTTCATCTCTCTCCGCTTCTGCTGCCAACACGGTCATGGTCGGTTGGCAAATTGAAATCAGAAGGGCAAGCAATAAAGCAAGGGCTTTTTGCATGTCAATCTTGACTCTCATGTGATACATACACTTCCTCTCCATAAAGAAAAATCAGTATTTGGGATTGTAGGCTACCCGGGTGGTGTGGCGGATGTTGGCGGTAGTGGCCACCTCCCCCATAAAGCGCATGGGGATTTCCAGCCGGTATTCCACATCGAACAGCAGGGTTTCGAAGTCCGACAGCTCGTTGTTGTACTCAATGCTGCGGATGTCCAGTACAAATTCCGTCCCTCGGCTATTCTGGTTGGTCAGCTTGCTTCCGCTGGTTTTAAAATCAAATAGCTTGCGCAGCTGGCGCTTGAGGTCGGTGGTGTTGGCAATATCGGCCCAGCCGCCGTTCCCCAAAGCGCCATAGGCATTGCTGCGGGATTCCCGCACCCCGGTAAAGGCGTTGTAACTGTTGTTGACCGCCATGGTGACGGTGGCCTTATGTACCATTTCCTCCATATCCGTGGCAATGATTTGCCCCTGCCGGTACTCCAGCAGCAGGGAGCCGATCAGGGCCAAGCACAACAGGCCAACCATCATACCCACAAGGGAGCTGCCGCTTTTGTTCCGCAAGGCATTACAAATTTTTTTGAGCAATAGCATCCCCTTCATTTCCAATACTTTTCTGACCGCCCGGTGGCCTTGCTGGTGGCCCGTTTAGTGATCTTGGCAATGGTGCCGATCTCATAAATGTTGTCGTACTCAATATAGATGATAAATTCTTCGTCCAACTGAATCTGACCACCCCTTATGGTATCGGCATCTACATGCACAGAGGGATTGTCCAGCCGGACTTCCTTTGCCCGGCACAGCCGGTCAAACTCACTCTGCGCCACTGAAATATCACCTTGAATCTCTACATACCGGGCCACTTCATTGTTGATGCGGTCAACGGTGTTCTTGCGCAGCAGCGGCGGCGTGATGGTCAGCAGCACCGCCATGACAATTGCCGTAATAATGACAGCGGGATAGGCGTTTACCAGCAGGGTACCTCGCCTATCCCGTATTCGTTTCCTAATACGCTCCATGTCTTTACCACACTAAGAGAAGTTCATGATTTCTTCCAGCCGATTGACCAGAGCAGGGAATCCGTTATCACGAACATAGTTGACCAGAAGTCCCACAATAAGCAAGCCTACTGCACAGATAATAAACACCCAGATACCCATGTCGCCAGTGACGCTGCCATCCTTGTTTTGCAGAGCTTCCCGCACCTCATTAGCTTTAATTTGCTGTTTTACATAAAAGCTCAACAGTTTGTTTTTTATCATGTCTTTTTACTCCTTTGTCGTTATATTCCGTTTTGTACGTACAGCACAACAGCCACCAGTAGAATGGCAATCATGCAGCAAAGCACCCCTATACTGTAGGGCTTAATCTTGATAAACAGGGTTTGAATGAATCGTTCGGTCTGCTGATCCTGCATCATTTCCAGCCGGGCGGCGGTAGTCTGGAAATAGCTGCGCTCGTCATTTCCATCCATGACTGATTGTAGTCCCCGGCAGATTTGGGATAATCCAAGGGAGCCTACCCGGATGCTCAACCGCTGGAGGGCATCCTTGCGAACGCCGGTGGCCATATCCGCAAGAGTAATTTCCAGCTCCATTTTCAGCAGGTCCCCGCAGACGGCGCTGTAGGATGTGAGCATCCGCACCACATCCCGGCCCTGCCGCAGCTCCTGCGCTATGGTGTTGGCCAGATGGGGCAGCTCCAGATCAATCTGCTCCCGCTTTTTCTTTACCGCCTTCTCAGCCCGGCGAGCCTCCTGATGGTATAGAAATACACAGTATCCCACAGCAAAAATACCCAGCATGGGAGACAAGAACAATCCCAGCGCCACCCAAAACACGCTATTGATTAGGGCATTGGCCAAGGCCTTGGATAAATACTCCTCCGGGGTTTCTTTCAGGTGGGCCGAACGCAGGGTATTTTCTAAGCGAATACGCTTGTATTTGCCGATATGGATGAGGGGGAGAAGTCTCCCAGCCAACATAGCCGATAGCTCCTTGATACGGGAGTTTTTTTCCTTCCGGTGGTATCCGGTCACGGTAGCTTTCACCGCTCGAGATGGGGCCGGACAGAGATCACCGATCAGCAGCCATGCACCAATAAAAAAGAAAAATATAAACAGAATAATGCTTTCCAGCAAATGATCACCTCCTGAATTCAAAGGGCTTGGTCATGGATACCGCCCGGTTAAATCCGGCCACCATTGTCAATATGGTAATAGCCATGGCGATCTGCCCCGCAGGGTGCCCAATGAGGCCGGTCAGCAGCTCTTTTTGGGCCGAACCCATCAGCATTACAAACACCGGGACGCCG
>JAHDPQ010000054.1 GCA_018434245.1 Oscillospiraceae bacterium | reverse complement strand
GTTATCCGCCTTCCGGGATGCCGGGGCAGATGTTTTGCCCGCCATGACCTTTGGCGCCAATGTGCTGACTCTTTCCGATTATGAAATGGGGGATGAGGCCCACCGGCTCAACACCCGCCTTGCCGAGCTGACCGCCACGGCGGCCCCGCAGGTGGCGGTGGCCGGAGGTCTTGCCCCGGCGGGCCACCCTCCCGAGCCTTTTGGGCCTCTGCCCTATACCGACTTGATCGACACCTACGCCGAGCAGGCCCTTACTCTGCGGGATGCGGGGGCGGGTCTGATTCTCATTGGGGGGATGGAGACTCTCTGCGAGGCCAGAGCTGCCGTTTTGGGGGCCAGACAGTCCCGGCTGCCGGTTCTGGTCACCCTTGCCATCGACGATTCCGGCATGACTCCCATGGGCTCTGATCCGTTAGCGGCTCTCATCTGCCTGCAGGAGTTGGGCATTTCCGCCTTTGGATTGCAGTGCGACGCCGGGCCTCAGGCTCTGCTGGAGCCCCTGCGCCGCCTGGCTCCTTTTGCCAAGGTCACCCTGATGGCAAGACCGGGGATGGAGGGCTTTGCCCCGGAGGAAGTCAGCTGCTCCTGTTGGGAGCTGTTGGCTGCCGGAGCCCGGATTCTGGGGGGCGGGCCGGGAGCCACTCCCGATCACATGCGGGCCCTGCGCATTCTGATGGACGACTTTGACTACACCTCCTTCCCGCCGCCAAAGCCCAGTCAAGACCCAGCGGTTCTACTGGCGGATGAAGGCGATGTTTACTACATTGAGGAGGGGACGGTATCTTCTCCGCCCATCGACTGTTCGACGGAAATTTCCACCCATATCCTCAATGCGGAGGAGTCGGACCCCGATCTGCTCCTCTTCCACCTGCGGGATGTGCAGGATGCCTATAATCTGGGACAGAACATTCATTTGGCCCACACAGCCGTTTGCCTTTGGGCCGATAGCGAGGAAGCCCTGGAAATTGCCCTGCTTTACTACAGCGGTCGGGCGGCCATCAGCGCTGACAGCAAGGTGGATGCCCAAACTTTGGAGTTGCTGGCCCAAGGCTACGGAGCCGTGGTGCTTTAGGGTGGGTGATACTATCATTCCCCTGCTTTGTACAGCGGGAGCCCCTGTCGGTCGGAAGCATCCAACCGCTTTGAATGTATGGACAGGTGATTCATTTTAACTTTTAAGCTGCAGGAGGAGCAAGATGCCCTTTAAGATGTTCCGGGTGAACAGTGCCGCCGAGCTGGACAGTGCGCCGGTGGCTCTTATCGCCCACTACCCATTGGAAAAACGAGACTATAAGCCCTACGCCCAGTGTAACCTCTGCTGGAATGACGACGCCCTGCTGTTGAGGATGTGGGCCTTTGAGGTGTCCCCTCCCTTTGGCAGCGAGCTGAAGGCTCTGCTTTATCTTTGGGAAGAACGGCCAGACACCGCCCTTGCCGTCACCATGGAGCCGGAAGAAAAATGCACCTTCTCGCTCTATGAGGACGGAGCATTTCGGATCGTCCAGCCTCCGGAGGGCTTTCATCTCCATCCCCACAGCGGAGAGGATCTGCAGGGGATTTACTGGGGAGGCCTTGTTACGCTGCCGAAAAGCTGGCTGACTCAATGGGGTCAGGTGGAGCTGGAGGCAGGAGCGGTGATTCCCGGAAACTTTTACAAACTCTGCCCGGGACCAAAAATGGCTCATCAGGGCAGCGCCTTTCCCGCAGATTTTTTGGGAAATCCCTTTGACCGCAAGAGTATGGAAGCGTTTTTGGTGGTATCCTATTGAGGAAAACTATGCTATAATAATATGGAGAAGTCTGCGATAGCCGACCAGTGGTAAAACATTCATGAGCCTTTCTCTGGCGTGATCCCATTGTGGATAGGCTGCGTTCCGGCTGTTTTGTGCTGTCTTTTCTATCACTATATGAGAGGTGTTGATTGCGTTGAAGGTGTTTGGTCGGATGTTGGCTATTTTGGTGGCCGCCATCTTAAGCGTTGTGGTGGTACAACGTCTGGTGCTCAAGCTGTACACCGACATTGGCAAGCGCTACATCCTCATCGACGATGATACGGGCAAGGAAGCTTAATAGCTTCTTTGCTTAAAACCACAGCACCACCGGCATACAACCGATGGTGCTCTTTTGTTGAAATCACCATCTGCCTATGCCAAAGACCAAGGAGTTTTTTGCCAGAGGTAAATTTTTCAAGCTTTTATCCCAGTATGATATGGTATACTCATTTCAAAACAGCTATAATACGCTCAATTAGAAGCGACCCGCCCGATGGGCAACGGCCCATGATACCATTCCCTGCGTCCATGGTATCATGCAGATTAGCATATTACCCTTAGCAAGGATTCGGCGTGGTATTGCCGATGTCTGGACAGGAGTTTCTATGAAGCAATTTTCCAGGCTCTTGGAGCACTCTCCCGGTTATGCAAAGCTGCTGGGGTGTGTCAAATCGCATTTTACCCCGGTGCTGGCAACGGGGCTGGGAGCCATTCACAAAGCCCACTACATCTATTCGCTGTGCAGGGCCACCGACCGCACGGCTCATGTTCTTGTGCCCAACGAGGCCATGGCCTCCAAGCTCTGCGAGGACCTCAACACCCTGTTTGGGGAGGAAGCGGCCCTTGTGCTACCGGCCCGGGAGCTCACCTTCCGCAATGTGGAAGGTGCTTCCCATGAATACGAGCACACCCGGCTGGGGGTGTTGGGTCGTCTGATTCAAAAGGATCTGACGGTGGTGGTCTCCTCGGTGGAAGGGGCGGTGCAGTACACCCTTCCCCCACAGGTGTTCCGCCAGCGCACCCGGATTTTGACTCCGGGGATGGAGCAGGAAGTGGAGGCTCTGGCCAATCTACTAGTGGCGGCAGGATATGTCCGCTCGGAACAAGTGGAGGGAGTCGCCCAGTTTTCCGTCCGCGGGGGACTGCTGGACTTCTTCCCCCCTCAGGCTCCCGCCCCTTACCGGGTGGAGTTTTGGGGGGATGAGATCGACACCATCGCCTTTTTTGATCCCGCCACCCAGCGGCGGACCACCACGGTGGAGCAGGCGGAAATCACCCCCGCCCGAGAAGCTCTCATCGGCGACCCCGGGGCCTTTGTGGAGATGCTGGAGGAGTGCAAAAAGACTCTGCGGGGCAAATATGGAGCCTTGGCCAAGGAGCAGATCGACAAGGACATCGCCCATTTAAGGGATATGGGCTCCCTACCCGCTGCCGATAAATATTTGCCCCTGCTCTACGACCCCCCCGCCACCATCTTCGACTACACCGCCGACCATATGCTCTTTCTCTGCGAGCCGGTCAGCATCAAGGAAAATCTAAAAAACGCCTCCTACCAGCATCAGGAGGATTTGACCAACCTGTTGGAGCAGGGAGTCCTGTTCCGGGGGTGCGATGTCTTTTCCATCGATTTTACCGATATTTTGCGGCGGGTGGAGGAACAGTGCACCATTTTTCTGGACACCTTCACCCGCTCGTTAAGCGAGGTTACCCTGCGGGAGATGATCTCGCAGAGTCCGGTGCAGCTTTCGGTCTGGAGCGGGGAGTACCGCTTCCTGAAAGAGGATATTGAGGGCTATCTGGAACGGAACTGCTGTGTGGTCATATTTGCGGGGCAGCCCCGGGCCTGCGCCGCTCTCTGCGCCGACTTGACCGGAGACGGCATCCCCGCTACCGTGGTGGAGGATTTGGCAAGGCCGGTGCCGGGCCGGGTCTTTTTGCTGGAAGGTACCCTTTCCGCCGGGATGGAATACCCCGAACTGGACCTTGTGATCCTCACCCATTCCAAGATGGCGGCCCCCAAGCAGAAGAAGGTTCGCCGGGGTAAGGAAGGCAAAAAGATCAAGGTCCTTTCCGATTTGGCGGTAGGGGACTATGTGGTACATTCCAGCCACGGGATCGGCGTGTTTGAGGGGATTGTCAAGCGCAATATCCACGGGGTGATCAAGGATTACCTGAAGATACGCTACTCCGGCACCGATATGCTCTTTGTCCCCGTCACCCAGCTGGATTTGGTCAGCAAGTACATCGGCGGCAGCGAAAACGCCCGGGTACGGCTCAACAAGCTCAACTCGGCGGAGTGGCAGAAGGTTCGCTCCCGGGTAAAATCCGCCGTCAAGGACATGGCCAAGGAGCTAATTGCCCTTTACGCCAAGCGAATGAATACCCCCGGCTTTGCCTTCTCTCAGGACGACGACCTCCAGCGGGATTTTGAAGCCCGCTTCCCCTTTGAGGAAACGGAGGATCAGCTCCGCTGTATCGAGGAGATCAAGGGGGATATGCAGTCGCCCTCTCCCATGGACCGGCTTCTCTGCGGGGATGTGGGGTTTGGCAAAACAGAGGTGGCCTTGCGGGCAATCTTCAAATGTGTGCTGGACGGCAAGCAGTGCGCCGTGCTGGTTCCCACCACTATTTTGGCCTGGCAGCATTACCAGACCTTCCTCCAGCGGCTGGAAGGCTTCCCCATTACGGTGGAGCTGCTCTCCCGGTTTAAAACCCCCAGAGAGCAGGCGGACATCATCAGCCGCCTGAAAAAGGGTCAGGTGGACATTGTCATCGGAACCCACCGTCTGGTGCAGAAGGATGTGATCTTTAAAGATTTAGGCCTCTGCATCATCGACGAGGAGCAGCGCTTTGGGGTGGCCCACAAGGAAAAATTCAAGGGGATGCGGGGCAATGTAGATGTGCTCACCCTGTCTGCCACCCCCATTCCCCGCACTCTTAACATGGCCATGAGCGGCATCCGGGACATGAGCATCATTGAGGAAGCCCCTCAGGACCGGGTTCCGGTCCAGACCTATGTGCTGGAGCATGACGAGGGCGTGATTCTCAACGCCATTCAGAAGGAGCTGCGCCGGGGCGGGCAGGTGTTTTATCTCCACAACCGGGTGGACTCCATCGATTCCCGCGCCGCCAAGCTCCACGAGATGCTGCCGGAAGCGCGGATTATGACCGCCCACGGCAGAATCGGGGAAGAGCGGCTCTCGGAAATATGGCAGAAGCTGGTGGAGCAGGAGATCGACATTTTGGTCTGCACCACCATTATCGAAACCGGGGTGGATGTCCCCAACTGCAATACCCTCATCATCGAGGATGCCGATTATCTGGGGCTTTCCCAGCTCTATCAGCTCCGGGGCCGGGTGGGGCGCTCCAGCCGCCGGGCTTACGCCTACCTCACCTTCCGGCGGGGTAAATCCCTCACCGACATCGCCACCAAGCGCCTGTCCGCCATCCGGGAATTCACCACCTTCGGTTCGGGATTTCGCATTGCCATGCGGGATTTGGAAATCCGCGGGGCAGGAAACTTTCTGGGAGCACAGCAGCACGGCCACATGGAGGCGGTAGGGTACGACCTGTACCTCAAGATGCTCAGTGAGGCGGTGAGCGAGGAAACCGGAAATCAGGAAGTAAGGCCTGCGGTGGAGTGTATGATCGATCTGCAAATCGACGCTCATATCCCTGAAAGCTATATTGAAAACCTTAGCCAGCGCATCGACATTTATAAGAAAATCTCTACGGTGCAAAGCCCGGAGGATGTGCTGGACCTCAACGACGAGCTCATTGACCGGTTTGGCGATCCCCCCGACGCCGTGGCGGGATTGGTGGAGGTGGCTCTGGTCCGGAACACCGCCTCGCTCTTGGGTTTTAAGGAGATCAGCCAGCGGGAGGACAGAATTCTCCTCTTCCCACAGGAACTGAATATGCAGCAGGCTGCGGGAGTGGCTGCCGCCATGAAGGGCCGGGTGATGGTCAACGCCGGAGCCAAGCCCTATCTGGCCGTCAAGATTTCCAAAAAAGGCAACCCCATCGACACCATCAAGGAAACACTGGAAACCATCCGAAAGGTTTCCACCGAATAGTATGAAAAAGGAGCCTTCCGGCAATGGAAGGCTCCTTTGTTCTGTTGCCGTTGGTACCGTCGGATTTATTTTTTACTGCTGTGGTTTTAACAACGCTCGGATTCTTTGCTATTTCTACTGCGCCGAACTCAGCCCATAGGGGTGGAGAGATTCATTGTAACAGGCTGGATTAAACCAGCTTTGCTACCCACTGCTCTCTGTCTCCGGGAAGGAGGTCCACCATAGGAAGCTCGATCATGGTGTAGCAGCCGGGCTGTTGCCGCATGGCCGCCCGAGCACAGCTGACCATCACCTGAGAAGTGAGGGCGGGGTTGTTGATGGTCATGTTAAACTCAAAGCGCTGGTTATCCGTCTTGCCGGAAACACCTTTCCGAATCATGTGGACTCCGTGGCCCCGGTCGATGACGGTGCTGATATCCTCCACCGGAACAACGTGGGTTTCGTCGTTGACAAAGTAGGGATCCGCCTTGATCCGGGCGGAAACTTCCTCCAGTTTGGCACCGGGCTCCAGCTCCACGTAGACCATTCTGCGATGAATCCCGGAGCCGGTAGGAATGGTCATGGACAGGGCTCCCGACACCCCCTGAATGGCCTTGACCGCTACGGTGTGTCCCATGCTCATGCCGGGACCAAAGTTTGTGTAGGTGATGCCGTTGGGAGCACAGGCCTGCAGCAGAGCTCGCACCACGCTGTCGCTGCCCGGGTCCCATCCGGAGGCGATGACTGAGACTTTACCCGCCTGTTGTGCCGCTTGACCAAGGGAGCGGCGCAGAGCGGGGATTTGACCGTGAATGTCAAAGCTGTCTACGGTGTGATAGCCGGCCGCTAAATATTTGGCGGCGGTTTCTTCTACGCTGCGGGTAGGAACGCAAAGCAAAGCGACATCCACCGGCCCGAGAGCGCCGATGTCCTCCACCACTTGAATGCCAGGCAGGCTCTGGCCCCCTGCTTTGCGGCGAACTACGCCGGCCAATTCCATATCGGGAGCGGCCTGAACCGCCTCCACTGCGAATGCTCCGATGTTTCCATAACCGACTACTGCGACTCGTATCATAACTTTTCCCCCTTATGTAGTGTACGGTGTGAAAAATGAGACGAAAGTCTCGTACTTCATATCAAATTGCTTTTGAATACAATATAATCTATCGAGAAGATTGTCAAGAGTGCAGGGGGCTTTGGTAGAGATGTTTTCGGGAAAATTGCATACTCAAAGGCTGAAGGAAGCTCTCTTGAAACCCCTTTTAATATGGGGTATAATAACTGCAGGTCGGTGGGGATTTTCGCTGAGTGACAGTACGGCCCGGCTTGCCGCTCAGGCCGAAGCGGCGGCTTCTTCTATTGCCAGAGTGGCTTTTCCTTCCGCGAAGGCCATCGCAGTGCCAGCTTGCCGCTCAGGCCGCGGCAGGGCCCCTCCTTTTGTTCGTGCAAAAGGAGGCAAAACACGCCAGAGGGCACCGCCCTCTGTACTCCCGTTGGGGAAGTTTCCCCAAACCCCTCTCAAAGGGGTTTGACACCCCTTTGTAACCCCGCGTTCCGCATCAGTAGAGCTAACAGCACTACTCCTGTTGAATGTTTGTTGGAGGGCTGTAGACTTTGGCAGCATCAATGCTGGGGTACGTAAGTGCGAACAAAGGGAAAGGGCACCGCGAGGAGTCCGAGGAACGAGGATGACGAGAGGCGGAGAAGCGTGACGCTTTTACAGTTCCCTTTCTTCCGGTGGCCGTTGTCGCGAAGCGACGTTTACGGCCTGATTGCGTAAAGAGCGAACAGTCGGGAGCAGGCAACCTTTCCGTGGCAGTTTCTTTCCTGCGGGGGGTTGCGAGGGGGGCCGGCCAGGCCTCCCTGCACAGGTCTTAAAACACGTTTTGGTTACTTTTCCGTGGGGAAAAGTAACGCCCGTCGCGGCAGCGACAACCTTTGCTTTAGCCGCCGCTGAAAAACCGGGGCAT
>JAHDPQ010000121.1 GCA_018434245.1 Oscillospiraceae bacterium | reverse complement strand
TGGCCGGATTTAGTTTCAGTTCTCTCATAACCCAGTCGTCTTTCTTGTGCTGCTTGTCTGACCTGAAGAATACGCGTGAAAGAGCGATAGCAGGGAACAGGAATGTCATAAAGTAACTCAATCTGATCACTTCAAAGCCTGCAGATTTAACCTTAAATTCCAGTTCACTGGCCGAATAACGCCTTTTATGGCCTGCGTGTGTACACGCTCATTCAAAATTGACCAGTGGGCTCATTCCTTTTTGACCACTCACTATACTTCAACCTCTCAAGTGCTATATTAAGACACTCATTCTCTCACCGCTGTCTGAAACTGGTACCATTCATATTCATCACCAGAGCCCGGTGAGTAATCCGGTCAAGGAGAGCCGCGGTAAGGATCGGTTCATGGAATATTTTGATCCACTCGGAGAAGATCAAATTCGATGTGACGATGGTGCTGGAGGTTTCATGACGAGATGCAAGCACCTGGAACAGCAGTTCAGCACCTGGAAGGTCGACGGTCACATATCCCATCTCATCCAGGATCAGCAGATCCACTCGTTTCAGACTCTTTTGCAGCGTCGTTAACCTCTTCTCCTGTTTCGCTTCACTCAGTTCGTAGACGAGATTGGCAACACTCTTGAACATCACCCGATATTCCTGTTCACATGCGCAAATCCCTGTCGCGATCGCCAGATGAGTCTTTCCCGTTCCAGAGTTCCCAATCATGAGGATATTCTGATGATCTTCGAGGAACGTGAGCGAACGCAGCAGCGGGAGATATCGCCTTCCATCGTCGGGAAGCATCGCAGGGTCCAGATCGTCAAACCGTTTCATCGTAGGGAACCCGGCGGTCTGGATTGCCCGTAATCGGCGTCTTCCCGCTCGAAGGGCCACCTCGGTTTCCAGTGCCTGAAGGAGAAACAATCGAATCTCTTCTGCCTCCTGCGTCGGCTCAAGCTCCTGAAAACAGGATACAACCCCGGATACCCGGAGAACCCGACAGAGGTCGGCGATACGAAGGTCCGTTATCATTGCCTTACGCCTCCATCAATCGGTCAAATGCTTTGAGATCCGGTGGATCGACCGTGATATCGAGTTCCCGGAATACTCGGGGTTCTCCTCCGGGAAGCGGGTGGTGGGTCAGGATGCAGTGGACCAGGTCCCGGGTTGGGAGCATCCCCCGGGTGGTGAGAACCTCGATCGCAGCAACAAGATCCTGGGCAGAGTGCTCTTTGAGCAGGCAGAGGAGGGGAAGGAACTCTCGAGGGTTATCGAGATAGTGGTCATGATAGAACTGTTGGATCGAGGCATGGAGTTGCTTGAAGACCCGGGCATTGGCGAGAGAACCGGGTTTGTACTCGAATGTTTCAAGATAATGGCAGATATCCAGTGAATACTGGTTCCTGCCGTAGATCCGCCGGTG
>JAHDPQ010000032.1 GCA_018434245.1 Oscillospiraceae bacterium | reverse complement strand
GGATCTGCTCAACAGCTCATTCCATGGCCTCCACAATGGCTTTGGAGAATGCTATGGGCACCTCCCCTTCTCAACAGGGTAAATATTTGAGAGATATCATTCATGGATGCGAGTTCCTTCAAAATCATATCCGGCATTTTTATCAGTATACCGCGCCTGATTTCATAAAGCTCCCCGAAGGCAATACTCTGTTCGAAACGGATCACAATGATTTTAGGCTACCAAAGCATAAAAACGACTTAATCGTACAGCACTATTTCGATTCCCTCCCATACAGCAGAAGCGCCCATGAGATGCTGGCAATTTTGGGAGGGAAAGCGCCTCATAATCATGGAGTCTTTATCGGTGGAATCACGACCCAGGCTACCCCGGAAAAAATAGCGCGGCTGCGTTTACTTTTGCAAAATGTCAGGCAGTTTATCTGCAATAAAATGATCCCCGATGCCTACACGATTGCCGAATACTATAAAGAGTATTTTAAAATTGGACAGGGTTACGGAAATCTTCTCAGCTTTGGCTGCTTCAACGGATATGAAAAGTTGGGCACGCTTTATGTTGATCCCCTTGAATTCAGTAGCGGAAGAATCATGGAGCTTAATCCCGGAGAAATTACCGAAAACATTTACTCTTCTTGGTACATAGATAAAACGGAAACCTATACGCCGTTTCAAACAATCTCGCAACCAGACATGAAAAAGAGCTACGCCTATTCCTGGGTGAAAGCGCCAAGGTACAAAGGACTTCCTTATGAGGTCGGGCCGTTGGCAAGGATGTGGCTTTGCGGCGAGTACCGAGATGGGATCTCTACCATGGACCGGACTTTGGCCAGAGTCCTGGAAGCAAAAAAGATCGCTGACATCATGCTTACTCTGCTTAACAATGTTATTCCAGGCGTTTTGGTTCAGAAAGAATATGAAGTTCCACAGAACGCTTATGGGGCAGGCTTAATTGATACGACGCGGGGCGCTTTGGGACATTGGATTCAGATAGAAAATCGGGTAATTTCCCTTTATCAGATTATCACTCCGTCGGCATGGAATCTTTCAACCAGAAGTCAGGATAATTTACCGGGACCGGGTGAGAAAGCAATGATTGGTACATGGATAAACAACATCGACTCTCCGGTTGAGCTTGGGAGAATTATCCGCTCGTTTGACCCTTGCATATCCTGCGCCACGCACGTCTACTCAAAGGGTAATCTAATTAAAACGATGCAGGTGGTGCCATGAAACGAATCCTTGTAGTCGGTATTGGCAGCCTCATTATGAAGGATGACGGGATCGGAGCAAAGGTTGTCCAGGCGATTGAAGGCAGCCTGCGGGAACATAATATTGCATCCTTAGTTGGAGAAACAGATTTTCAATGTTGTTTTGATGCAATCAAGTCGGACGATTTTCTAATCATAATCGATGCCATGGTACAGGGCAAAGAACACGGAAGTATTGATGTCATGCTGTTGCATGATGCCCTGAAAAATCGTGGCAAGCACCGAACACAGCATGAATTCAGTCTTTTTGACTTAATTGAATTACATTATCCAGAGATGCAAGGTTATTTCATCGGTATTGAAGCGGCTGAGATTGGCTTTGGTTTTGAGCTTAGCGAACCGCTGAATGAGTGCTTCGAACAAATTTGTACCGTTATATTGGCCAGAGTTCTTAAGATAAAGGAGGAGGCCGAACATGCATGATACGCACATAATAGAAAAAATATATCAAACCATCGATGCCCTTAGCAGACAGAACGGAATTGTCAGAGTAAATGAAATTGATATGGAAGTGGATGAGAGTAGTCATATTGAGGGCCCTCATCTATTATCTCATTTAAAAGATCGGGACAGTGCAATGTTCGGTGACTGGACGGTTATCCACGTTGAACATAAGCCATATAAAAAGCTTACGGCAGTGATTAAAAGCATCGACGGCGATGGTTGTGAGTGACGCAAAACGGTGTTTTATCACACTGACCGGAGTTGTTCAGGGGGTCGGGTTCCGGCCCTTTGTTTACAGAACCGCGGAATATTTGGAACTTAAGGGATGGGTGGAAAATCAGGGCTCAAGAGTCATAATAGATGTTGAGGGAAAAGAAGAAAGTATCAGTAAATTTACCCGCACACTGCAAAATGAATACCCGAAGAACGCTGCTATTGTCGAATTTCAGATTAGCCCCCAACCTTTTTTCGGATATACCGATTTTTCGATTAAAACAAGCGGCACAGAGACCAATACCGCAAATTTTCTGCCCACAGATTTAGCGGTATGCGAATGCTGTATGAAAGAATTCAGCATGCCCGGAGACAAGCGCTATCAATACCCATTTATCAGCTGCACCAATTGCGGGCCGAGATATTCCATCATGGGTAGCCTGCCATATGACCGAGAAAACACAGCGATGTCCGAATTTAAAATGTGTTCGCAATGTTCCGTGGAATATCGCAATCCAAGCGACCGGAGATTTCACGCCCAAACCAATTGCTGTCCTGATTGCGGTCCCGTGCTAAAGCTTTTGGATGCCCAAGGAAACACAGTGGATTCGTCTGATCCTGCAAAGATGGCAAGGCAGTTAATTTACCAAGGCAAAATCCTTGCGGTAAAAGGGATCGGAGGATATCACTTATGCTGTAACGCCGAAGATCCGCCAGTTGTCCAAAGGCTCAGAAAGCTGAAAAACAGGCCGCATAAGCCGCTTGCTATTATGGCGCGTAATATTGAATCGGTGTGTAAAATATGTGAGATATCTGAAAATGAAAAAACAGTTTTGCAAGGACAAAAGAAACCGATCTTACTGCTCCGTAAGAAAGTGCCGGAGTGTTTGCCCGAAGATGTCGCGCCAAATCAGCAAAGGCTTGGGGTCATACTCCCCTATGCACCGCTTCAATTTCTGCTTTTTTCAGATGATCTTAATTTTCTTGTCATGACCAGCGGGAATATTAGCGGATCGCCGATCTGTTATCAGGACAGTGCTGCAATCAAGGCGCTTGGAAGCGTCGCGGATTATTTTCTGACACACAACCGAGAGATAACGGTTCCGGTGGACGATTCGGTTGTAAAAGTGGTGGATAACCACGAGGTGCTTGTCCGGTGCGGGCGCGGTTACTCACCCTTGACGATACCCATAGAATCAGAAAATGAGATATTGGCGGTTGGAGCGGAGCAAAAAAGTTCTGTCTGCATTGCCCGAAATGGCTTTGCTACCGTCAGCCAGTATATTGGAGACCTGAATGAGTATCAAACTTATCAGGTGTTTGGGCGGCAGATTGAACACTTTAAAGGCATGTTTCACTTTTGTCCCGAAATTCTTGCACATGACCTGAATCCGGATTCTCTTTCCGCGCTCTATGCAAAAAATCAGGCCGGGCATAAAATAGCGGTTCAGCATCACCATGCGCATATGTCAGGCTGCATGGCGGAAAACAAACTGACTCACGATGTGATTGGCGTCATATACGATGGCACGGGGCTGGGCACAGATGGGGCAATATGGGGTGGAGAATTCTTGATAGGTTCTTTATCCGGATTTGTAAGGGCCGGACATTTGGAATATGTGACCCTTCAGGGCGGAGACAGCGTAGTAAAGGAGCCGTGGAGGTGTGCTGCGTCCTATCTGTTAGCCCTTGACATGGATCCCCGTGAATTTTTGCCCTTTATTGATTTCGTTACCTTAGATACTGTTAAGGCCGCAGTACGGAATGATATTAAATGCTTTAAGTCTTCCAGTATGGGCAGACTTTTTGACTGCGTTGCGGCGCTTTGCGGTTTTCAAACTAAAATCACATACGACGCGCAGGCGGCAATTGAGTTAGAAAGCCTTATTCATACAAAAGTTCATGCTGTTTACAACTACCGTATTCATGATACCAAAAATGGGTACGTCCTTGGATATAAAGATACTCTAACGGACATACTCGACGATATTCGAAATCAATTACCCAGATCCTTCATATCCTCAAAGTTTCATAACACCGTGATTGAAGCGACAGCCGAATGTGTATGCAAAATTCGCCAAAAAACCAGACTGGAGGATGTTGTGCTGAGCGGTGGCGTTTTTGAAAACGCATATCTGCTTGAACGACTTGTTTGGAAGCTTAGGAATTTAAGCTTTAATGTATATTACAACCAGCTGACCCCGGCAAATGACGGTGGAATATCTTTCGGACAGGCGGCAGCGGCCAGCGCGTTTTTAAAGGAGAATGGCTATGTGTCTTGCAATTCCGGCCAAAGTAATGCGAATCAACCACGCTCATGCAGAGGTTGATATCATGGGAGTCAGAAAACAAATCAATACCCTGCTGATAGATCACCTGAATGTCGGGGATAAAGTCATGGTGCATGCGGGGTTTGCAATCAATAAAATTAATGAAGAGGATTTTAATTTTTTAAGAGACACTCTTCAAAATATGCTGGGTAATTCCCCATGACGGAAGAAGAGAAGCGATTGATTTTGAAAACAGTTGCACAGATCAATGAATCTGTTAAAAGTGACATTCGTATCATGGAGGTCTGCGGTACCCACACGCATCAAATAACTAGGTTTGGTATAAGAAAACTACTCACGCCCAAAATCCACCTTGTTTCAGGTCCCGGCTGCCCGGTCTGCGTCACCGAACCGGGCTATATTGATGCATTGATAGCACTTCTGACGCAGAAAAACGTTGTCGTGGCCACATTTGGAGATCTTTTGAGAGTCCGCGGTTCATCCGGCAGTCTAGAGGAGCAGAAAGTTGCGGGAAAAAAGGTAATAACGGTTTACTCGCCAGAAGATGTACTTGCTTTGGCGAAAAGCCACAAAGAGGAAAATTTTGTATTTGCGGCGGTTGGCTTTGAAACGACAGCTCCCCTCTATGCGGCACTGATTCAGATGGCACGGAAAGAAGGAATCCAGAACTTATTTCTGCTGACGTCACTAAAGCGGATGGAACCAGCAATTAGATTTATTCTGTGGGATTCCAAGGTCAATATTGATGGAATGCTCTGCCCGGGGCATGTTGCCGTCATAACCGGTATCGGCCCGTTTCTGCCGATAACCGTTAAATATCATATTCCCGCGGTGATCTGCGGGTTTGAATCGATGGATATTATTTTTTCCATCAGCATCTTGTGCCGACAGATTGCAGGTGAAAACCCCATTCAATTTATGAATACATACAGAAGGTGTGTCAGCGACGACGGGAATCCAGCTGCCCTTCATCTTATAAAGGAAGTGTTCCGAATATCCGACGTAAGTTGGAGAGGAATCGGTTGGATCAAGGATTCCGCGCTGACCCTGAACAGCCGCTACGAGGAATATGATGCATTCAAGAGGTTCGGCCTGGAAATGGAATCAACCCCTGCCATCTTTCTCGACGGATGCGAATGCGGAAAAATTCTGATTGGAGAAAAAACGCCGAATATGTGTGTGAATTTCGGATGCCTCTGTACCCCTGACCATCCGCTCGGGCCATGCATGACATCCTCGGAAGGAGCGTGTGCGGCATATTACAGATATGGAGGCAGTGAAAATTGAATAAAAGAATTACACTTCGACACGGTGACGGAGGACTTTATACAAACAGGTTAATCCATGATATTTTTTATAAGCATTTTGACAACGAAATCCTTGCCGGATATCAGGACGCCGCTATTTTTACAATGGAATCAGGACGGCTTGCGTTTACGACGGACAGCTTTGTGGTAAAGCCAATCTTTTTTTCAGGCGGAGATATTGGAAAACTTGCTGTATCCGGAACCATTAATGATCTGACGGCAGCGGGAGCGATCCCACTCTATCTGAGCGCAGGCTTTGTGATAGAGGAAGGATTCGATATTGAAAAACTTGATATAATAGCTGCATCCATGAGCAATGTCTGCAAAACGGTCGGAGCGAAGATTGTGGCCGGAGATACGAAGGTCGTGGAAAAGGGATTGATCGACGGAGTCTATATCAACACCTCAGGTATTGGCAGAGTGCATCAGTGCTTTCATCCGAGACAAATAACTTCCGGCGATGAGATCATCCTGACAGGATCGATAGCGGAACACGGGACCGCCATTTTACTTGAAAGATATGACCTCGGTTTACAGGGGGATTTTACAAGTGACTGCAGACCTCTTTCTGAAATTATTACTGTGCTTGGCGATAGTATGAAGCATGTCAAATTAATGCGGGACCCTACGCGGGGCGGCGTCGCCACTGCGCTATGCGAAATATCTGAAAGTCATCAGATCGGTGCTGTTATTAAAGAAGATAAATTACAGATCAGGTCTGCTGTAACTGCTGTCCACGAACTTTTGGGCACAGATCCCCTATACTTTGCCAGCGAGGGCAGGATGATACTTGTTGTTGAAGAAGGCCATGGCATAAAGATAGTAAATATGCTTAAAGGCCTTAAGAGTTGCTGCAATTTAGACATAATCGGAACATTTGACAGTACGTACAACAAGGTTTGCCTTCGAACGTCACTTGGAGGCGAACGGATACTTAGTATGCTGGAAAACCAAATGATATCCAGAATCTGTTGAAAAATAATATTCTATTATCTTAAACGCGGAAAATTCCACAGCATGTTTCTTGGCACGGGCAATTGAAGCTATAGTTATAACAACTACCAACAAAAGCCATAACATTTTTCGTTTCATCACTCAAAGCTACTTTTAGTGACTATTCAGCCGTAAACCCAAAAACCAAATCGGGCGCTACATTGATAAATTCCGAATTATAGGGCATCGTAACTTCTGATTTGTCCGGTGGACGCGGATACATCATCCGGCCGCTGGTGGATTCGCCAGGGGCAAGCTCAGTATACGCATCATATAGCCCATCCCTTTTTCCAAGAATAGCATCCGAGCTTTCATCGGATTCCATATCACAATCCTCATCTGTAGGGCCTTCCTCGTAAACGATGCCATTCCAATGGAGGTGTTTTTTCCCGACGGAATTTGTTTATGAACATAGTGTTTTGAGATTTTTTGTATCCCAAAACCTTTCGGATATTATCAGGAAATTCAACGTCCTGCAAGACCTCTTTATTAATTACAGACTGGGCCCGACAAACTATTTAAAGCGGGCCTTTTCCGTTACATATCCCTCTATCTCAACACAATTTCATAATTAAAATATTTCTAAAGTCAGTATTTTGTCATTGGCAACGTACTGACTTTTTTGCCGTCACAGTCAACAATCTACTCTTGGCGGTCAGGCCGCGTTGGTGTGGTCGGTGTAGGGGTGATCTTTCTCTAGATCTTGCCGCGGTGGGCAAGCTCGCCCTAGAAGATCCAACAACCCGAAAAACGTCGTAGCGGCAAGCCAAGCCTGCCGCTACGAACTAAAGGAATTTATTTTTTAAATACCTTGCCCACTGCTGCATCGACGAGATCGTCGGAGGGGATCATGGGCAGAGTGATATGGCCCTGGCCGCTGTAGTTCTGGTTGTACTCCGCGCTGACCGCGATGGAGTTCTCATTGCGGGCCCAGCTGCGACGGGCGACGCCGCCCATCACATCCCACATCATGGCGCAGGCAATGGTCTCGGCGGCGCGATCGCTACCGTCCAGCACCATGCCGAAGCCACCGTTAATGGATTTTCCGATGCCCACCCCACCGCCATTGTGCAGCGCCACAAGGCTCATTCCGCGGGCGCAGTTGCCGGCAAAGCACTGGGTGGCCATGTCTGCCATCACATTGGAGCCATCCTTGATGTTAGAGGTCTCCCGGAAGGGCGAGTCGGTACCGGAAACGTCGTGGTGGTCACGGCCCAGCATGACGGGGCCGATCTCGCCGTTCTTGATCATCTCGTTGAATTTGAGGGCGATACGGGTGCGGCCCTCCGCATCCTGGTACAGGATGCGGCACTGGGTGCCGACAACCAGCTTGTTCTTCTCGGCGTCCCGGATCCAGATCCAGTTGTCCCGACCCTGGCCGCGGCGGTTGGGATCGATGCAGTCCATAGCGGCCTTGTCGGTCTTGCGCAGGTCCTCAGGGTCGCCGGAGAGACAGCACCAGCGAAAAGGTCCGTAGCCGTAGTCGAACAGTTCGGGGCCGAGGATGTCCTCCACATAGCTTGGGAAGATAAAGCCGTCCTTCTCGTCGATGCCGTTCTTGGAGATTTCCTTCACGCCGGCGTCGTAAATAGCTTTGAGGAAGCTGTTGCCGTAGTCGAAGAAATAGCTGCCACGATCATGCAGAATCTGAATGAGCTCGAAGTGCTTGCGCAAAGTTTTGTCGACCTCGGCGTGGAATCTCTCCGGGTCCTTGGCCAACATCTCGGTGCGCTCCTCAAAGGTCATGCCCTGGGGGCAGTAGCCGCCGTTGTAGGCGTTGTGGCAGGAGGTCTGGTCGGACAGCAGCGGGATGTGGATGTTGTGGTCCACCGCGTATTGCAGCAGGTCCACGATGTTGCCGTGGTAGGCGATGGAAATGGTTTCCTTCTGGTCGATGTATTCCTGGGCAATGTGGAAAACCTCCTCCAAGTCATCGGATACCATACCGACCCAGCCCTGATTGTACCGGGTCTCGATACGAGAGAGGTCCACCTCCGCCACAATGCCAACGCCGCGGGCGATCTCGATGGCCTTTGGCTGAGCACCGCTCATGCCGCCCAGACCACTGGTGACAAACAGCACGCCGGAGAGGTCGCCATCATCGGGGATGCCCAACTGCATCCGGCCCGCGTTGAGGATAGTGTTGAAGGTGCCGTGTACGATGCCCTGAGGTCCGATATACATCCAGCCGCCGACGGTCATCTGGCCGTAGTTGGCGACGCCCATCTCTTCGGCGATCTCCCAGTCATCCATGTTGTCGAACATGCCGACCATCAGTGCGTTGGTGATGATGACCCGGGGCGCGGTGGGGCGGGACGGGAACAGGCCCAGTGGGTGACCGGATTGGAGGACCAGCGTCTGCTCATTGGTCATGACCTCCAGATACTTCATGACAAGGCGGTACTGCATCCAGTTCTGGAATACGGAGCCGGTCTCGCCATAGGTAACCAGCTCGTAGGGGTACAGGGCGGTTTCAAAATCCAGATTGTTGTCGATCATGACCTGAAACGCCTTGGCCTCGATGCAGTTGCCTCTATATTCGTAGATAGGTTTGCCCCAGATGCGGCCCATGGGGCGGTAGCGGTAGCCGTAGATGCGCCCGTAGGTGGTGAGCTCCTCCATGAACTCGTCGGCCAGGGCGGCATGCAAGCTCTCAGGGATGTAGCGCAGCGCGTTCTTAAGGGCGATCTTGGTCTGGGCTTCCGTCAAATGGAACCCGCGGCTGGGGGCCCGGCGGATCCCAGGCTCAAAGGCTGGGTATTCCGGCAACTTGTCTTCTACGCGGACCTGCATGGCGTTGTAGATCTCGTTGTTGTTCATAGCAGCCTCCTGTTAAGTCGCGGATTGAAGGAGCACCAATCCATATTGTTATTACATTCTTGATACCATACATTCCAAATGTGGTATAATAGCCACAGGACGGCTATAATACACTCATTTGCAAGGCCCGCCTACGGCGATGGCCAATGATACCATATCCGCTTCGCTTCTATGGTATAATATAGACAAGATCAGAAAGGGGTGGAACCGATGGCGGAGCTGGACTATACCATTTCCCCTATTTCCAGGGATAGCGGGGAACCGATCACCCGGCAAATTGTGGACCTGGTGGTTAAAAATATTGAGATGCAGATTCTCTCCCCCGGCGACAAGCTGCCCACCGAGCGGGAGCTAGCCACCCGGTTCGGCATAGCCCGAGGCACCGTGAAGGCCGCCTACAAAAAGCTGGAGCAGCAGAATGTCATCCGTACCCGTCAGGGCAGTGGCAGCTTCGTCATCCGCGACGAGGAACTATCGCAGAAGCTGCGCAAGGAAAAGGCAGCGCTGCTGCTGACCCGCACCATTGCGGAATTGAGGGAACTGGGGCTTTCCACCGGGGAGATGTCCCACCTGTTCGATGCCTGCCTCGCCCAGGAGCCACGCTCCACCGTGAGCATCGCACTGGTGTTCGACAGTTCCGAGGTCCTGCTGGACCTGAGCCGGCAGCTCTCCTACCTACCAAACGTGTCTATCTCCATCTTTATATTAGAGAGCATCACCGAGAACCACGACCCAGAGGAGCTGCTGCGGGGTTTCGATATCATCGTCACGCCCACCCGGCATTACGAGGAGATCTCCCAGCTGCTGCCCACTCTTTCCGGCAAGATCATCGAGGCGGCCGTGGCTCCCAGCAGCGAGACGCTCGTCAGCTTGACAGCGCTTCCGCGGGGATCCCGCATCGGCATCATCTGCCGCACCAATGTGTTCCTGGCCGCTGTAAAGGCTCTGCTGCTCTCCTATGGCTTCCAGGAGGAGAACATCCTCTCCTTCTTTGAAATGGACTATACGACGCAGACCTATTTTCCCGGCGGCATCGATGCACTGGTGTCCTTTCCCGATGCACACATCTTCACGAATCCGGAGTTTGCTTTCCGCAACGAGGAGTTTTGGGCCAAAGGCGGTAAAATCATCGCGTTCAAGCACCAGCTGGAGCGTGGCACGCTGATCTTTATCGAGGATCGGGTGCGCAGAGTAAGTGCCCGGCAGAATTTTAACCCATTGAACAGCAAATAACTCTGTACCAATTCTTCTGCCACTATTATAACCCCAGTTTGGCCTACACGTCATTATTCCTACGAAAAATTTATGATAATAACGAAAATTCCACACAGCTCCATTGAATGAATGGGGTTAGGTGGAATTTTTGTTTCGAAATCATAAATTGGTATGTATAATTAAAAATTGGTACAGTTTTTTACGATTGAATTCCATGGAACTGCCATTCCAATGGCATTGCTATTTTAATGGAATAGGATATATCTTGTTGCCTCACTGGGTACCGGCAACATGGCAAAGCCTAGCGCAGACGAGCATAAATACCGGACCAATGTTGTTCCGGCGGCACAATAAAGTAGACGGCAGTTTTAAAACCATAAAACCACCGTCTTAATATTTATTAATCAAAACATAGTTAATCGCTGCTTTGGGAGCTCATCCTAAAGTAGCGGTAGCTTTTATATAAATGCCGGACGTTGGCTTCTTTTCCACAAATCAGGCTGAACACCACCTGAAAGGCGGTACTCCTGCAGGCGTTTTATTTCTTGCACCCCAGAAAATTTGCTTTTTATAAAGAAGCATCTTCCGGGGTATTGATCATCTGCCCTTTTTTTCGCCGCTTAAACTCCGCAACAATCCAAACGCCCAAAGGAATTATAATTTGAAACGGTAAGGCGTAATACATATAGTAATCTAAAAAAATAAACATCTCCATTGTGCTCGTGTAGAGAATGGAGCTAAGGGCTAAAGCAAGCATTCCCACCGGCATAATAAAAACCCGGTTGTTTTGCAACCCAAATAAGCTGACAATCCCTTTACTGGCTGCCAGCAGACATATCGCTATTTTTACGATTCCTGCAAGAATAAAATTGGAGGAAATAGAGCTTTCAATTCTTGCAAAAAAATCTCCAATTTCGATAATGCGCACAGCAATGTAAGAAGGGAAATAGCTGGCATTTATCATAGGAAGGCCCAGCAGTGCCAAGTTCCGAATAAAAACGGTAAGAAAAACAGGAAGAACAATTGCAAGAGCCAAGAAAAACACCCTGTAGGGGTTATCTTTCTTATGGAAAGAATCAGCCACACATAAAAAAATTACACTTTCTCCATAGGGAAAAGTGAAGATTTCAAAACTGCTTTTTAATATCTGAGAAGGGCTTGCTTCCATTACAGGCAATAAATTTTCAAAGTGCATCTGGTGAACTGAGGTGGCAAAGGTAAATAAAACTACAAATAGCAAAAAACAAATGCCAACAACAGACCATTTCCCAATGGATCGCATACCACTTCGGGCAAGATATACCGTTGTTAAAATCATCAATATAGTAATGGATAGTTTGGGAGTTTCGGGCATATCAAACACTTGGATAAATTCTCCGAAATTGCACAATACCAGCGCTGCCAGATGAACTGAATACCATAACATAAGTGCGGTAATTATTTTACCGATTTTTTTGCCCAACACCGTTTCTATAATTTCAAAGTAATTCTTTTCTGGAAACAGCTTTATAATCCGCGCATGCATCAAAAAAACAGGGATAATACATATGGTTGCTAAAATAATGGAAATCCATCCATCTTGATTTGCACTGCTGCTTATTCCTATAATAACACTGCTGCCAAAGCAAAACAACACAATGCTATAGGCTGATTGATGAAACGTTATTTTTTCAGTCGCCATAGGATGTATCCTTTCAACCATTCATGGAAGTAATATCAATTATTGAATTCCCGGCAAAGCTCTAAGTGCATTGATAATAGCCTCGGCTGGCGATGGAATGGAAACATTAGCGTTTTGAAGAAGCAATATACATAAGCTTATCAACATGAGAGAATAATAGACGACTTTTTCCTGTACCCTTACTTTGTTTAAATATACATTATAATCATAAAGTATGACTGCTAAAAACAAAAATAGAACAATGCCAATTAACATACTATCTTCCCCAATTACTTGATAAATGCTGAATCCCGTATGATCAATTTAGATTTTACATCAACTTCTAATGTAGGGTAAATTTCTTTCCAAGAGGGTTCCAATTGTTTCCAGAGCTTTAGATCCTTTTTATGGATCATTTCACCAAAGCCAAAGATATCAGTTTGAAACTCGTGTTGTATTTTTGAAATTAAATCACGCAGATTTTTTTCCAACATCTCTTCCCCCGCCTTCTCTATCTGTTTGATTACTTCGGGGTCCATCATATCTAACTTGCTATGATTTTCATCAATAACAACATGGGTTCTTGTTTCAAATTTAACAACGATTTTATCTTGATTGTAAGCGAAGGACTTTTTTGTTTTATTATCGAAAATCTCTAAAGAAATGTCGTCGGTTTTTTCGCTTTTTGCAGAAAGAGTAAGCACTCCGCTTTTAATGATGTTTTCTAAAAACAGTAAATATTTTGTTTCTTCCGGCGTTAAAAAACCCTTTAATCGATCGCCTTGCAAAATGGCAATCCCATTGAGCTCGGCAATTTGTTGATCAGCATTTTCTTCTGCCTTGTGTATAGCTGGTAATACGGCCGAATTTCTCAATTCAAGTATGTCGTATAACTCATACAATTTTACATTGCGGGTAGATGCTACTATACTGCGGTCTTCTCGAAGAATGTCATGCAGATTTATTGACACAATACCACTCATTTGCCCAGACCTTTGTAGAATGGCCTCAGCTGTATCCTCCTGAGAAAGTGCAACATGCATTGTTTCCCTGCATTCACCGTCTCGCAAAAACCAATCAATTACTGGTTGAATACCCATTTCCAGTGCTATGTCACGACTTAGCACCAGAATATTGGTACTGCCAAAAAATAACTTATCCGCTTCCTTACGCTTTGCATTTCGGGCGGCATCCAACAAGGTCTTACCTTGTGACTTAACGATTCTACTCTTAATCATGGTGTTTTTGCCTGCACTTGCTTGGTCGGCAACTTCGTAGGTGATGTTAAATTGATTGGCTTCTTTATCAAAATCAACGGCGATGCCCAATACAATATTGAGTTGGTCAAGGCCTTTGTAATTCCAGCAACCACCAAGAAGTAAAACCATGGCAACCAGTAACAAGCAAATCAAAAAACGTTTAACCACGCTCGTCTCCTCCCGACTGACGCACCTCTCCTCCCGACTGACGCACCCGATTACGTGTCAAACTGCGGGGACGCTCCACCATTTTGAACCAAGGCGCCCGGATAAAAATATCCTTAATGTTCTGAAACTGAAAACTCCCTGGAAGCGATAACTGCTCAACGCCAAAGGATGTCAGGTTGCTCATATGAATAAACAACAAAGACAGTCCAATTGTAAGACCATAAAAACCAAACGTTGCGGACATAAGCAATATCAATATACGCCAAAAGATGATGGGGGCATTGAGCTTGGGGATCAAAAGGCCGGTAATGCCGGTAGCGGCCACCACAATAATCATGGGTGCTGCTACCAAGCTGGCTTCTACTGCCGACTGACCGATCACCAGTGCACCTACAATGCTTAGAGCATGACCAACGTTTGACGGCATCCGCATTCCCGTTTCGCGCAAAATATCAAATACCAGCAGCATAATAACCGCTTCAATAGCCGCCGGAAGAGGTACGCTTTGGCGTTCCAAGGCGAGCTTCATCAACAACTGTACAGGCAACATTTCCTGGTGAAAAGCCACAACAGCAAGATAAAATCCTGGAACCGCCACCGTCAAAAAAAACGCACAGATGCGCAAAAAACGGGAAAATGAGGTGTAGTAAAAGCTGTAATAGTAATCCTCGTTGCTTTGAAAGTTTTCTATAAAAAAATAAGGTGCGGTAAAAACAAGGGGGGAACCATCCACCAGCATAGCAATACGCCCCTCTAACAGCTTGCCTACCACAACATCAGGCCTCTCGGTATAACCTGTGGTGCGAAAAGTGCTGTAGCGGTTATCCCGAATATTCTCGCTGATGTAGTTTTCCTCTAACACACCATCAATATCAATTTGCTCCAGACGGCGGAATAACTCTTGTAAAACACCCTTGTCGACCACGCTGTCTATATAACATAGACAGATAGAGGTTTGGGTAATTCTGCCCAGGGTAATGAATTTTGTTTTGAATTCATGGGTGCGGAGCCGCCGGATAATTTGCGAAAGATTTTGTGTCAGTGATTCTGTAAAGCCTTCCCGAGGCCCCCCCAGTATCTTTTCATTATCCGGTTCGGAAATAGAGCGCAAAGCAAAATGCTTGGTGTTGAGGATGGCAGCTTGATTGCAGCCTTCGGCAAACAAAATAGTATCACCATAGGTAACGTTTTCTACTACGTTCTTAAAGTTATCGACTATTTTAGATTCCCCCACTTGTACCACGCTGGATAATAGCGCTTCTAATAGGGAATCCCCCCCAGTGGGAGTAAGGGTCATCAGAGGTTTTACAATATGAGTATTGATAATCTCAGAATCTACCACGCCGTCGCAAAATGCTAGAAAATATCGTTTTTCGCTTTTGCCTTTCATTTGAATGGTTTTGTAGCGCATCATATCCATATTTTCAAAGAGCTTTTTGATGATTGTAATATTTTCATCTAAGGATGATTTTATTTTTAGATCATCCAAGGAAGTATTCCAATGCTCTACCTGTTTCTCTAAGTTTTGGATTTTACGTTCGCGTGGCTTTTTAAAAAACATAAGAGTACTTTCCCTCTCTTCCAATATTCCAAAGAGCAATAGACTGCTTGTTGTATCGGGTACGCAATCTATAATAGTATAAGGGAAAGCTGGCATCTTATACAAATGAAAGACAAAATATTTGTCATGCCACCAATTACTTCAACTTAACAAAGCCTTTTCAGAAAATGAATCATGCTCCTCAAGATATTTAATTGTAATTTGCCTGTTGGCCACCTCAATTAAGCCTTCGTCCTTCATCCGCTTTAGCTCTCGAAAAAGGGAGGGGCGCTGCACACCAAAATAGTCGGCAAGTTGCTTTTTTGTTACAGGCAGCACTACAGTGTCCGACCCTTGCTGGCTAGAAAGCGCCAAAAGATAGTCCGCCAGATTCTCCCGCAGAGATTTCTGTGTGTACATGGCTATTTTTTGGTTCATTCCCTGAGAGTTCATCGAAATAGACCGGACAAACTGCATCACAAATTCATACCCCTTTAACAATTCCTCAACCCCAGGCCTTGAAATATGCAGAAGAACACTGTCGTCAGTACAGTAAATGCTCATGGGATATCGGTTCCGGTTGCCAAACAGCAAATTGGCCCCGATAGCATTCCCTGCCGAAAACTCAAATACAACGGATTCGGAACCATTTTGAGCCAGCGAATAAGCTACTAGCTTGCCGGAAGTAACTATATCCATGACATGACATTCTGCATTTTGTTCATGGACTGTTGCACCTTTGTGATAGGAGCGCTTGTAAATCTGCTTTTCCCGAATCAAATTCTCCAACAGTTTGTGATCTATACCGCGGAACAGGGGCAAGCCTTTTAATTCTTCTAGCATCTCATCCTCCTCCTTCTTTTTATTATATAAAAAGGAAACCTACATGTCTATCTAAATGCAAGCTAAAGGATTATCATATCAGTATTGCCGCGGAGAAGGCTGCAACAGAAAATGCATGGATATCCGCAAGAGCTGTTTTTAAAATCCTAAGGATATTAAAAGGGATGCCAATGCTTCGCGGTGAAACCTTGGAGCTGATTGCCCTAAAGATGCTAGCTCCGGGAAAGTGGGTTACGTACGAAGGGAGGATCTATATGGATGTTTTTACATTGGCAATTTGGGTCGGCACATTGATTTTTCTTGGGGTCTCCTTTATCAGGGACAAGACAAAAACCAAACAGTCGCTTAAAATGGCGTTGGGGATGGGGAAAGGGATGGTTGCAAGCATACTTTCCATTATCTTTGCCATCGGGCTGATTTTAACGCTGTTGCCACCAATGGAAATCGCCAGCTTTGTAGGAAAACAATCTGTCCTGCTTGCTACCGTTGTGGCAGCACTGTTTGGCACAATCACACTGGTTCCCGCCTTTATTGCGTTTCCCTTGGTGGGAACGCTGGTGGGTGCAGGAGTCAGTGTGGTTCCGGCCGTCGCTTTTTTAACGACCTTGACCATGGTGGGGGTGGTGACCTTTCCCCTCGAAAAAAAGGAGTTTGGGGTCAAATTCACCGCAGTCCGCAATGGCCTTAGTTTTTTGTTTGCGATTGTAATTGCGCTTGTGATGGGGGTGATGATATGACAGTACTGAAAAGGATAAAGGAAAACCTGTTTTTAGCAATTGTTGTCTTGGCGTATATCATCATGTTTGTGATGAATCCGGCAATGGGAACAGAGTCGATAAAAAACAGCGGATATTATATCAAGGAAATGCTCATGATTATGCCGGTCATCTTTGTCCTGACGGCACTTCTGGATACGTGGGTTCCAAAGGAAAAGATCATGCGCTATTTGGGAAAAGATGCCGGAGCGAAAGGCGTTTTTCTTTCTTTTGTGGTCGGCAGCATTTCAGCAGGCCCCATTTATGCGGCATTTCCTATGTGCGTGATGCTCCACAGGAAGGGCGCTTCGATCCGTAACCTTGTCATTATCCTAAGCTCATGGGCTGTGATTAAGGTTCCCATGCTCCTCAATGAAGCAAAGTTCCTGGGTCCCAAGTTCATGGCTGTCCGCTGGGTTTTAACCGTATTCGCCATCCTTATTTTCTCGTGGATTTCGGCAAAAATTATACAAGACGAAGATTTGCCGGGAGAGGTGTTAGCGCAGCCCGGGCTCCATATTAACCGAGATGCTTGTATGGGCTGTTCCCTTTGTGCAAAAAGCTATCCTGCATTGTTTGAAATGATAGGGAAAAAGGCCGCTATCAAAGCAAACGAACCTCAATCACTGGATGTAGAAAAGCTGCAAAGCGCTATGGATGCTTGTCCCGTTCATGCAATTCAATATTCTCAAGAATAAATGGCAGGGGCTGTATCACAAGGTGATGTAGCCCCTTTTATTAGGCTGGAAACAGAAAACTGTTTGAAAAAACAACGGCATTCCTTTCCAGAAAACAAAGATTACCTGCAAAGCGGGGAAACAAAAGGCAAACAGATATGATTATTGGAAATAAACACCATTCATGGTATAATATTCATATCGGATCCTGTCCGGAAGGACGCCGGGGGAGCGTGCTATTGGGTCGTGATGTCGCAATGGTAACGGTCCACAGTATACCTGATGTCGGCAAGAAAGACTGGCTTTATTAAAACCGGGCAGAATTGGAAACAATGATTGAAATTGTAATGGAGGGATACGATGAAAAAGGTAGTAAAAAACAATGTTTATTGGGTTGGAAAAATTGATTGGGAGCTGGAATCTTTTCATGGGGCCGACTATTCTATCAACCATGGCTCCAGCCAAAATGCTTATTTGATTCAAGAGGAAAAGACGGTGCTGATCGACACTGTCTGGAAGCCTCATTCCACAGAATTTATCGATAACCTGGCAAGTGAGGTTGATCTCCATCACATTGATTTTATCGTGATGAACCATGGAGAGGTTGACCACAGCGGCTCTTTGCCCGCCTTGATGGAGAAAATCCCCGAGACGCCGATTTACTGTACGGCAAATGCCGTCAAATCCCTGGTTGGGCAGTACCATCATCCGGAATGGAATTTTAAGGTGGTAAAAACGGGGGACTCTGTCGACATCGGAAACGGGAAAAAGCTCGTTTTCGTGGAAATGAGAATGTTGCATTGGCCGGACAGTATGGCAACTTATATGACTGGCGACAACATCCTGTTTTCTAACGATGCTTTTGGACAGCATTATGCAGTGGAAGAGCTGTTTAACGACAAGGCGGATCCCTGCCTGCTTTGGGCCGAAGCTCAGAAATATTATGCTAACATTTTAAACCCCTTCTCGCCCCTGGTGAAAAAAAAGGTCGAAGAGATTGGGGCACTCAACCTTCCTATTGATATCATAGCCACAAGTCATGGCACCATCTGGAGAGATAATCCTTTGCAAATCGTGGAAAAATACTACGAATGGGCCCAGGATTATCAGGAAGACCAGATTACCATTG
>JAHDPQ010000151.1 GCA_018434245.1 Oscillospiraceae bacterium | reverse complement strand
GTGTACCCGAACGGTATTTCCGACGTCGACCTGCGGGACTTCGGTTTTCAGGGAGTCCTGCGCAATCAATTTCAAAGCATTCATAATGCTTCCTCCTTTGTAAGGACATTCATGCCGTCGGGGGCAGAGGACTGTCCTGATGGCAACCGCAACAGAAAGCGAACGGAAGCATCTGCTCCCTGGCAACTGTTTTCGATCACATGCTGCAATAGTATATCACAACAGGGCGTTGGTTGCAAGCCCTTTTGTCGAATATTTCCCGCTTTTTTCCCATTAAACAAAGGGTTTGCGCTCAGCGTCCAAAATGGCGGTGCGCAAAATTTTAACCGAATCAGCAGGGCGAGTGTCTTTTTCAAAGGCTTCCAGCAGCAGACGGGGGGAAATGTTTAGAGTACTGCCTGCCGCCAACCCCACAGACATCCACAAGCCGTTGTCGTCCACTTTGCAGTCCAGCAGAGTGGTGTGGGGCCGGATGTCGGTGAGAACTTCCCCTTTTTTGCTTTTCTTGATCACTTCAATGGAGGGCTTGGCAAACAGTTCCTTGAGGGCAAAGAGCATGGCCTCCCGCTCCATGGGGGGATAGGCAAGGCAAAGTTCGTACTCCGCCCACGCAATGGCGGAAGCGGGCATCACAGGCTCCGCCACCGCCACCACCTCAAAGCCGGGAGGCAGCGCGGCGGCCAATTCCTGCGCCACCTGCTCAAAGTCCAGCTCCTGAGTGAGGCGAAAGTCCACTGCCTCTCGGTGGCTTTCCACCCCCAAGGCCAAAGGTAGGGGAAAGGTCATGTACAGGTGGGGGTTAAACCCCTGAGTGTACCAAAGGGGCAGATGGGTTCTGCGGAAGGCCCGGGTAAAGGTGCGCATGGTATCCAGATGGGAGATGTATTTGGCCCGCCCTGTTTTGGAAAAGAACATTCGAACCGGAATCATCACTTGCTGCATGGCGGCTTCACCTCCCCATTGGAATAAAGGGTAGCGGCCCCGCAGCCGGAGCAGCGCTCCCGGCAATTTGGAGTGACGGCGCTGTCCCAAGCCTTTTTATGTTCCGCTACCAGAAAGCGGTGGGATACCCCGTAATCCAAATGGGACCAGGGAGCGACCTCCTCATAGTCCCGGCGGCGGTGAGCGTAAAAGCCCGGGGCCAGTTCATGGTCGGCAAAGGCCTGGGTCCACCGCTCCATGGAAAAGTGCTCTCCCCAGCCATCCAGACGACTGCCCGCCCGCCAAGCCGATTCCAAAACCGGGCCCAGCCGGCGGTCTCCACGGGCCAGAGCGGCTTCCAGCACGCTGGTTTGACTGTCGTGGTATTTGACGGAAATCTTCCGGCTGCGCACATTGGCAAGAAGATGCCTTTGTTTTTCCCGCAGCTGCTCGGGAGTATCCTGAGGTTCAAACTCAAAGGGGGTATAGGGCTTGGGGACAAAACAAGCGACGCTGACGGTAACCTGCACTCCCTTGCCCTTGGGCTTCTCAGGCAGGTGGTAGAAGGCGTCCACCACCTTTTGGGCCAGATCGGCAATCCCCGCTACATCCTCCAGCGTTTCGGTGGGCAGGCCGATCATAAAGTAGAGCTTGACCGAGGTGTAGCCACTGCGAAAAGCCGCCCGGCAGGTAGAGAGAATTTCCTCCTCAGAAAGATTTTTGTTGATGGCGTCCCGCAGCCGCTGAGTTCCCGCTTCGGGGGCAAAGGTCAGGCCGCTTTTCCGTACCTTGGCGATCTGGGCCATCAGCTTTTCGGAGCAATTGTCGATCCGCAAAGAGGGCAAGGCAATGTTGATCTGCCGCTCCTGTGTCCAGGGTAGGATGTTGTCCAGCAGCTCCTCTAACCCCTGATAGTCGCTGGTAGAAAGGCTGGTGAGGGAAACCTCGTCGTAGCCGCTGGTATCGGAAAGATTAAGGGCGTCTTGGTTCAGCGTCTCTGGAGACTTATCCCGGATGGGGCGGTAGATAAATCCTGCCTGACAAAAGCGGCAGCCCCGGATGCAGCCCCGCTGAACCTCCAGCATGGAGCGGTCGTGAACAATATCGATAAAGGGCACCACAAAGCTCTTGGGAAAGGAAACCTTGTCCAAATCCTGAATAATCCGCTTGCTCACTTTGGCGGGGGCACCCTCTTTAGGGGTGATGGCCCGAACGGTGCCGTCCTCCCGGTAGGTCACCTCATAGAGGGAGGGCACGTAGACCCCGGGGATCTGGGCCGCCCGGCGCAGGTACTCCTCCTTGGAGCAGCCTTCCTCTTTGGCCTGCTGGTAGAGGTCGATGAGCTCTAGATTGACCTCCTCCCCTTCCCCCAGCACAAAGAGGTCTACAAAATCGGCCAGAGGCTCCGGGTTGCAGGCGCAGGGGCCTCCCGCCATGACAATGGGGGCAAGGTTTTTCCGGTCTGCGCTGCGCACCGGTAGTCCCGCTAAATCCAGCATGTTGAGCAGGGTGGTGTAGCACATCTCGTATTGAAGGGAAAAGCCGATGAAGTCAAACTCCCGGATGGGCTCCAGACTTTCCAGCCCGTACAGAGGGATGTCATGCTCCCGCATTTGGGCTTCCATGTCGGCAGCCGGAGCGAACACCCGCTCGCACCAAACATCCTCCCGGCTGTTTTTGATGGAGTAGAGAATCTTCATCCCCAGATGGGACATGCCGATCTCGTACAAATCGGGAAAACAAAACGCAAAGCGAACCGAAACTTTGTCCGGCTCCTTGATGATGCTGCCTAGTTCCCCACCGATATACCGGGCTGGTTTTTGCACCTGCTCCAGAATCGGCTCCAGTTTTGCTTCCAGGGACAAAGGGGTACCTCCTTTAAATAGGAAAGAAAATAAAATCGGTATCATAGGGCAAAAGGGCATCAAAGCGTTGCCTATTATCCTGCCATGGTTTTGACTATTTGTCAAAAAAGGTAGCTTGGCAGGATTTTGCCCCAAGGTATGGGGATAAAAGTCCCCTGCTATTTTAAAGGCCAGCGGTTCAAATGGCAAGTGGAATGTTTCGGATGCCGGGCCACTCCCCTGTTTGGCCCGCCTACGAGCCGGATGTTGCCTTAGTACCTGCCGATGTCTCCCCGATAATGCATTCCGGGAAAGGAGATGCTGCCTGCGGCCTTGTAGGCAGATTGGAGAGCGTCGTCCAGACTATCTCCCACGGCGGTGACTCCCATGACACGGCCCCCCGCCGTCACCAATTGGCTGTCGGCCTTGCGGGTTCCTGCATGGTAGACCACGGCGCCGCTCTGGGCTACCTGTCCCGAATCCTCCAGCCCCTCGATGGTAAGGCCCACAGGGTAGGAGCCGGGATAGCCGCCGCTGGCCAGCACTACACAGGCTGCGGCTCCCTGCTTCCAGACTACAGGAGTTTGGGCCAGAGTGCCTGACCGGGTGGCCAGCATAATCTCCACCAGATCGGATTCCAGCAGGGGCAGTACCACCTGAGTTTCCGGGTCGCCAAAGCGGCAGTTGTACTCGATAACCTTGGGACCTGCGGGAGTGAGCATCAGGCCGAAGTAGAGGCATCCCCGGAAGGGACAGCCCTCCTGGGCCATAGCTTGCACCGTGGGCAGAAAGATTTCTTCCATGCAGCGCTCCGCCAGTTCGGAGGTGTAGTGGGGATTGGGGGCGATGGCTCCCATCCCCCCGGTGTTAGGGCCCTCGTTGCCATCGTAGGCCCGCTTGTGGTCCATGGAGCTGACCATGGGAACCACCGTCGTGCCGTCGCAGAAGGCCAGCACCGACACCTCCGGCCCGGTGAGGAATTCCTCTACCACAATGCGGCTGCCACTTTCTCCAAAGATTTTGTCTTCCATCATCCGGCGGACAGCCTCCTCGGCTTCGGCCAGATTTTGGGCGATGACCACGCCCTTGCCCAAGGCCAGACCATCGGCCTTGATGACACAGGGCCAGCTGTTCTGCTCCCGGATGTAGGCGACGGCCTGGGCCGCATCCTCAAAGGTGCGATGGGCCGCCGTGGGGATATGGTACTTTTCCATCAGCTCCTTGGCGAACACCTTGCTGCCTTCGATGGCGGCGGCGGCCCGGGTTGGCCCAAAGGCAGGAATGCCCCGGGCCTCCAGAACATCCACCATCCCCATGCAGAGAGGATCGTCGGGGGCCACCACCACCAGATCAAAGGCCTGCTGTACGGCATAGTCCACCATAGCGTCCAGATCGGTGGCTTTGATGTCCACGCAAAGGGCATCGGCGGCGATGCCCGCATTGCCGGGGGCACAGTGAATCTCCTGCACCTTGGGGCTTTCTTTCAGCTTGCGAACCAAGGCGTGCTCCCGGCCTCCGCCGCCCACTACCAATATCTTCACAGTATCACAACCAGTTCTTTTAATCGTTATGGGATGGAAGAAAAACGCCTTGGTCCGGCGTTTTTTTCCTTACAGTGCTTCTTAAATCCTGCGGGAAACTCCGGTCCCCTTTAGTGTTTGAAGTGGCGCATGCCGGTAAAGATCATAGCGATGCCTGCTTCGTCGCAGGCTTTGATGGAATCTTCATCCCGCATGGCTCCTCCCGGCTGGATGATGGCGGTAATTCCCGCCTTGGCTGCCAGCTCCACGCAGTCGCTAAAGGGGAAGAAGGCATCGGAGGCCATGACGCTGCCTTTGACGTTATCCCCCGCATACTTGACCGCCAGCTCCAACGCGGTGATCCGGTTGGTCTGCCCCGGACCAACGCCAACGGTGCCGTTTGCCTTGGCCAGTACAATGGCGTTGGACTTGACGTGTTTGACCACCTTCCAAGCCAGGTGCAGCTGCTCCATCTCCTGGGCGGTGGGAGCCCGCTTGGTAACCACCTTCATATCGTCCTCGTTCATCAGCTGGGTGTCCAGTTCCTGCACCAGAAGGCCGCCCGCTACCTTCTTCATATCCAGCATGCCGGGGGTGTTGCCCTGGGCAAGAGCCGGCAGTTCCAGCAGACGTATGTTTTTCTTCTGCTCCAGAATCTCAAGGGCCTCGGCGGAAAAAGCGGGGGCCAGAATGATCTCCAAAAAGATTTCGCTCATCTTTTGGGCGGTGGGGGCATCCACCTCGCGATTAAGGGCCACAATCCCCCCAAAGATGGAGACGGGGTCGCTATTGTAGGCGTTTTGGTAGGCTTCCAGCAGAGTGTCCCCCAGCCCGACACCGCAGGGGTTGGCGTGTTTGACTGCCACGGCACAGGGCTTTTCGCTACCGAACTCCTTGAGGGTATCCAGAGCACCGTTGGCATCGTTGATGTTGTTAAAGCTCAGCTCCTTGCCGTGGAGCTGCTTTGCCGCCGACAGCACGTTACCCTTTTTGCCCACCTCCCGGTAGAAGGCCGCCTGTTGATGGGGGTTTTCGCCGTAGCGCATCTCCTGAACCTTTTCGTAGGTGCAGGTGAGCTGCTCGGGAAAGAGGGGGGCATCTTCGTATTGGCCCCGCAGATAGTTTGCGATGAGAGCGTCGTAAGCGGCGGTGTGCTCAAACACCTTGGCCGCCAGCCGGAACTTCAGCTCCCGGGAAAGCTCCTTGCCCTGTTCCAGCTGCTCCAGAATCCGGGGATAATCCTCGGGGTCCACCACTACCGCCACATCCTGCCAGTTCTTGGCGGCGGCGCGGATCATGGTGGGACCGCCAATGTCGATGTTTTCTACCGCATCCTCCAAGGTCACCCCGTCCTTGAGAATGGTCTCCTTGAAGGGGTAGAGGTTAATGGCCACAATGTCGATGGGGGTGACCCCCAGCTCCTTAATCTGCTCCATATGGGCGGGGTTGCCCCGCATGGCCAAAATCCCCGCATGAATCATGGGGTGTAGGGTTTTCACCCTGCCGTCCAGACATTCGGGAAAGCCGGTGATCCGGCTCACCTCAGTGTTTTCGATCCCCGCCTGCGTCAGAGTCTTGGCGGTTCCCCCGGTGGAGACAACCTCATACCCTAGTTTGGCCAGCCCCCGGGCGAATTCCACCGCTCCGGTTTTATCGGAAACGCTGATTAATACACGCTTTTTGTTCATCGCTATTCCCCCCGCAATTGTCATCAATGTCCTGTTTATTCCAAGTATGCCGCAGTTCTGGGAACAGGGCGTTCCGCCCTTCCCGGTCGGCTCTTAACCCTCTTGCTCCTGACAGAGCATGGCTACCGCTTGGGGCAAAATTTCCCACTCCGCCTGCTCCATCACCCGGCGCTGAAGGATCTCGGGGGTGTCCCCCGGCTGTACCTCCACCGCCTTTTGCAGCAAAATTTCCCCTCCGTCCACCACCTCGTTGACCAGATGGACGGTGGCACCCGTCACCTTAACCCCCCGGTCCAGCGCTGCCCGGTGAACCTTCAGGCCGTACATTCCCGGGCCGCAGAAGGCGGGGATGAGAGAGGGGTGAACGTTTAAAATCCGGTTTTCGTACCGGGCAAGGATACCCGGGCCCAGCACCGACAGAAATCCCGCCAGCACCACCAGATCAATTCGATGGCGAGCCAGCTCGGCGCAGAGCATCATGTCAAACAGTTCGGGGGCCAGCTCTTTGCGGGACACCACTGCCGTGGCAATTCCCGCTGCGGCAGCCCGCTCCAGAGCATAGGCCTTCCGCTTGGAGGAGATGACCAGCACAATCTCCCCCCCGGGGATGCCTCCCCTCTGCTGGGCCTTAAGCAGCGCCTGCAGGTTGGTACCGCCTCCGCTGACTAGAACCGCGATGCGCTTCATGCCAGCTCTACCCCGCTTTCCCCTGCTGTCACCATGCCGATGGGGTAGGCTTCCACCCCGTTTGCCCTCAGGATGCTCACCGCTTTGTCGGCATCTTCCGGGGCCACCACGGCACACATCCCCACCCCCATGTTAAAGGTGTTGAACATATCCCGCTGGGGAATCTTCCCTTCTTTGGCGATGACGTCAAAGATGGGGGGAGTTTTTACCTTGGCCAGTTCAACCCGGGCCCCCAACCCCTTGGGCAGAGCCCGGGGAATGTTCTCGTAGAAGCCGCCGCCGGTAATGTGGCTGAGGGAGTGGATGTTCACCTGCTCCAACAGAGCTAGAATAGGCTTTACGTAAATCTGTGTGGGAGTGAGAAGATCCTCCCCCAGAGTTTTGCCCAGCTCAGCTATATACTGGTCCACCCGGCCTTTTTCTTCTACTCGCAGGGCCTTGCGCACCAAAGAAAATCCATTGGAGTGGACCCCGGAGGAAGGCAGGGCTACAATCACATCCCCCGCCCGGACGTTTTTGCTGTCCAGAATTTTTTCCCGGTCGGCGATGCCCACGGCAAAACCTACCAGATCGTATTCATCCTCGGCGTAGAAGCCGGGCATCTCGGCGGTTTCTCCGCCGATGAGGGCGCAGCCGGACTGAACGCAGCCCTCCGCCACTCCCGCTACAATCTGCTCCACCCGCTCGGGGATGTTTTTTCCCACGGCGATGTAGTCCAGAAAAAACAAGGGGGCTCCTCCGCCGCAGATGATGTCGTTGACACACATGGCCACACAGTCAATGCCGATGGTGTCATGCTTGTCCATCAAAAAGGCAAGGCGGAGCTTGGTGCCCACTCCGTCGGTGCCGGAAATCAGCACCGGCTCCTTCATGCCGGAAAGCTGAGGGGCAAAGATTCCCCCAAAGCCTCCCAATCCCGAAAGAACCCCGGGAATGGTGGTGCGGGCCACATGCTTTTTAATCAGCTCCACAGACCGGTATCCCGCTGTGACGTCCACGCCCGCTGCCTTGTAACTGTCGCTATAACTTTTCTCCATCTCGATCATCCTTTCGGGTGATGTCAGTCGTCGTCTTCCTTCCGACTCCGGCTTTCGCTGATTTTCTGCTCAAATTTGTTCTTGGGGATGCTCTTGGGCTCCGGCAGCGGATAATGTCCGGTAAAGCAGCCATCGCAGAAACCGCAGCTGGCTCCCTTGGCAATGCTGTTGACCCCTTCCACCGATATATAGCCCAGAGAATCCACGCCCATCCGCTGGGCGATTTGATCCACCGTCAGCCGGTTGGCAATCAGCTTGTCCCGGCTGTCGATATCGGTGCCAAAATAGCAGGGATGGAGGAAGGGGGGTGCAGAAATCCGCACGTGAACCTCTGTGGCTCCCGCATCCCGCAGTAGCTTGACCAACCGCCAGCTGGTGGTTCCGCGGACGATGGAATCGTCGATCATCACCACCCGCTTGCCCCGCACCGTCTCGTCAATGGCGTTGAGCTTGATGCGCACGGCGGCATCCCGCTCCCCTTGAGTAGGCTGAATAAAGGTGCGGCCCACGTAACGGTTTTTAATAAAGCCAAGGCCATAGGGGATTCCCGATTCCCGGGCGTAACCCATGGCGGCGTCCAGCCCCGAATCCGGCACCCCGATCACCACATCGGCCTGTACCGGATGCTCCCGGGCCAGCAGCATCCCTGCCCGCACCCGGGCGTTGTGGACGGTGACCCCCTGCACCACCGAGTCGGGCCGGGCAAAGTAGACGAACTCAAAGACGCAAAGGTTGCCCTTTTCCCCACAGTGGGTGCGGTCACTTCTGACCTGCACCTTGCCCTCACTATCCCGGGTGACGATGACAATCTCCCCGGGGTCAATATCCCGGACAAAGGAGGCTCCGATGCCGTCCAAGGCGCAGGATTCTGAGGCAAAGACCACGCTTTCTCCCAGTTTGCCCATACACAAGGGCCGAAAGCCCTTGGGGTCCCGGACGGCAATCATCTTTTGCGGGGACATGATCACCTGAGAATAGGCCCCCTGAATTTTGTTCATGGAGCGGGAAATGGCCTCCTCGATAGAGGAAGATTCCAACCGGGCTCGGATGATGACATGGCTCATCACCTCGGTGTCGGTGGTGGAGTGGAAGATGGCTCCCTGCATCTCCAGTTCTTCCCGCAGCTGGGCGGCGTTGATGAGGTTTCCGTTGTGGGCCAGCACCATGGTTCCCTTGCGGTGGCGAACCACCAGAGGCTGGGCGTTGGCTCGGTTGTGGTTGCCCGCAGTGGAATACCGCACATGACCCACCGCCATATTCCCCGTGCCCAGCTTGCTCAGCACCTCGTGGGTAAACACCTCCGGTACAAGGCCCACGTCCCGGTGGTAGTGGATCAGCCCATCGTCGTTGACGGCAATGCCGCAGCTTTCCTGACCCCTGTGCTGCAGTGCGTAAAGGGCCACATAGGCCTGAAGAGCCACGTCCGAGTCCATTTCCCCAAAGACCCCAAAGACGCCGCACTCTTCATGAATACTTTCTGACATCATAACCCCCCTATTTTGGATATGGATGCAAATCCCGCCGAATGCCGGTGAGATTCTATCGTGACAAGGCTACTGCCCCTTGAGAATGTCCTGTAGGTGCTTATCTTTTTGGGTTACCGTCTCCGCCATGTCCCTTCCGAGGGCGGCAAGCTTTTCTGCCAGTTCTTCATTGGAGAGAGCCAGCATCTGAGCCGCCAGCAGGGCGGCGTTCTGGGCACCATCGATAGCCACAGTAGCCACCGGAATCCCCGCCGGCATTTGAACGGTGGAGAGCAGAGCATCCAGCCCGTCCAGAGTGGAGGATTTCACCGGGATGCCAATCACCGGCAGGGTGGTGTGAGCCGCCAGAACCCCCGCCAGATGAGCGGCCTTGCCCGCCGCCCCAATGATGACGCCAAAGCCCTGTTCCCGGGCGGTTTCGGCAAATTCGCAGGCGGCCTTGGGGGTGCGGTGAGCGCTCATCACTCTAGCCTCCCAGGCAATGCCCAGCTTGTTCAGCATCTCAAGAGCCGGCTTGACCACCGGCAGATCACTGTCGCTGCCCATAATAATTGCTACGCGCATGTTTTGTTTAAACACTCCTTTGCATGGGGTGAAGGGATAAAAAATCTTCCGGCACACAAAAGAGTTGCGGCGCACCGCAACTCTTTAAATGGTAAAAACTCTGTGGGGATAGGGGTATGCCCCGCACTCTCCCCCTTTTGACAAAAAGATGCAGAGAGGAGACCCGCTGCTTTTGTTTGGGAACAAACCATCGTCGTCTCCTCCTTTGTCCTGTAAGGGATGTCCTTGGGTGGAATTATGGGCTATTGTTTGGGATCGCCGGACACAATCTCTTTGAGAGATGCGGCAAATCCCGCCAGATTTTGCATATCGCTGGGGACGATCAGCTTGGTAGCTTTGCCGTCGGCAACCTTGGTCAGAGCCTCGAAGCTCTTGAGGGTAAGCACTTTTTCGTTGGGGTTGGCATCGTTGAGCAGCCGGATGGCGTCGGCATTGGCCTGCTGCACCAGATGGATGGCTTCCGCCTGTCCCTGGGCTTCCCGGATCAGCACTTCCTTTTCCGCCTCGGCCCGCAGGATTCGGCTGGTTTTTTCTGCTTCGGCCCGCAGAATAGCGGACTCTTTTTCGCCTTCCGCCACCAGAATCTGGCTGCGCTTTTCACCTTCCGCCCGCAGAATGGACTCTCTGCGTTCCCGCTCCGCCTTCATCTGCTTTTCCATGGCGTCCTGAATCTCACGGGGCGGGATGATGTTCTTCAGCTCCACCCGGTTGACCTTAATGCCCCACTTGTCGGTGGCTTCGTCCAGAATGGCGGTGATTTTGGTGTTGATAATATCCCGGGAGGTAAGGGTATGGTCCAGCTCCATATCGCCGATGATGTTCCGCAAGGTGGTGGCGGTAAGGTTTTCGATGGCGCTGACGGGACGCTCCACTCCGTAGGTGTAGAGCTTGGCGTCGGTAATCTGGAAGAAGACCACCGTATCAATCTGCATGGTAACGTTGTCCTTGGTGATGACAGGCTGGGGGTTAAAGTCCACCACCTGCTCCTTGATGCTCACCCGTTTGGCCACCCGGTCAATGATGGGAATCTTGACGTGGAGCCCGGTCTGCCAGGTACCGGCATAGGCTCCCAGCCGCTCGATGACGTAAACTGTTGCCTGTGGTACAATGCGGACGTTGGCAAGGAGTAAAAAGGCCAGCAAAACAAGGAATACCACAATCATAATGGCACCAAAAAAGCCGCTGCCCAGAGCCATTGCCATGCCAAAAACAGGAGCCGTCAAATTCATATTAAGTCCTCCTTATCAGTAAGTGGAACAACTACAGGGGGCCGACACTATTCCTCCCGGTGCAGGCTCACGTCGGTATCCAGAGAGGGCGGCGGAGTCACATCAGGGGTGGTGTACAAATGAGAAAACTTTTGAGCGGAAACATAAGCTTCCTGCTCCTGCGTCTTTTCCTCTTCCGGCGGATAGGGGTTCACTGGCCGGACAATGAGCTTGACGCCATCAATGCGCAGCACCTCTACCGGCACCCCCTGGGGAATGGCATCGCCGTATTCGCTTCGGGCGGCCCAATCCAGCCCGTTGGCCGAAACCCGGCCTGTCTGCTGCAGATTATCGATCCGCTGGGTGACCATCCCTAGCTGGCCTACCACCCGGTCGGCGTTGGTGGCCTGACGGCGCACCGTCAACTTATCCAGAAGCAGAGGGCGGCCCACAATCAGTACCGCAATGGAGGTAACTAGGCAAATCAGCAGCTGGAGCCAAAAGGCAGCCCCCACATAAGCAGCCAGAGCCGCCAGCAAGGAACCGATGGCAAACCAAATGCAGACCAGTTCCACCGTGATGCTTTCCACAATCACAAGGCCGACGGCAAGAATCAGCCATACCATCGCTCCAAAAGAGCCTAACATAAAATTCCCCCTCTCGATCAGGGTATGGGATGCCGCCTGTGCAGCCACAGGCCCATACCGGCTTTAGGGATCAACTTTTGGGAAACAGGAGCTTGCCCCAAACGACAAGGTTCCAAAATCCCGCTAAAAAATCAGTAAAATAGGATAACGGTAACATTATATAAGATTTTAGGGCAAATTACAATTGAGCAATCGAATTTTGTGGCATTTTAACAGATTTCTTAGGGGCAACACCTGCTATTCCTATGATAGCCCCTTTTACAGGGGAATACAAGAAAGAAAACCTTCCATTTCGGCAAAAAAAGCAGCAAAAGCCGCGGTCTGCTCTTGTTGTAAACTTTTGTTTTCGATCCACCCCTTTGTTTAGGCTGTCCAGAGCCGGACCATACTTTTGGCAAAGATTTCTCCTCCTAAAAAGAACCCCAACAAAACTGGGGCCCGGCTAGTCTGTCCACTCTGCCGCCTTCTTTCACAACCGGGCGGTATTTTCCCACTGGGCAGCCTTGGAGCCGCCTATGCTCCTGTCCCGCAAGATTTCTCGGTGCCGGAAGCTTTTTTGACCCCCAGATGTACTTTACAAGCTCTGCCGATTCATGTAAAATGAAGAATAGTCCATCACGGTTGAAACAGGAGGTTTGGCTATGCCGGTAGTATATCGCAGAGTTCTGCTAAAACTCAGCGGGGAAGCCTTGGCAGGAAGCGGTCGCTTTGGATTGGATCACGAAGCGATTCACAACATCTGCCAAAGTGTAAAGGAATGTGTAAATTTAGGAGCTCAGGTAGCCATTGTAGTAGGTGGCGGAAACTTTTGGCGAGGCCGGGAGGCCGGTAAAATGGACCGCACCCGGGCCGATCATATGGGGATGCTGGCCACCGTTATGAACTCTCTGGCTCTGGCCGACAGTCTGGAGTCTCTGGGAGTCAAGGTGCGGGTGCAGACCGCTATCAACATGCAGCAAATTGCCGAGCCGTACATACGCAATCGTGCGATGCGGCATATGGAAAAGGGCCGGGTGGTTATCTTTGGATGCGGCACCGGAAACCCCTTCTTTTCCACCGATACCGCGGCAGCTCTGCGGGCGGCCGAAATCGACGCCGACGTCATCTTCAAGGCCTCGGTGGTGGATGGCGTGTACGACAAGGACCCCAACCGCTATCCCGATGCGGTCAAGCTGGATACGGTAAGCTACTCCCGCATTCTTTCGGAGGATCTGGGAGTCATGGATTCCACCGCCGCCTCCATCTGTCGCGAAAACGGCATTCCTATTCAGGTATTCAGTCTCAAAGATCCCGAGAATATTGTCCGCGCTTTGGGCGGAGAAGCCATCGGCACAATTGTAAAGGAGGCGTAATGCAGTGGAGAATCTTTTAAAAGTGGTAGAAGACAAAATGAAGAAGACCCTGAACGTTTTGCAAAACGATCTGGGCACCATTCGCGCGGGACGTGCCAACCCTGCTCTGCTGGAAAAAATTCAGGTGGACTACTACGGTACCCCCACTCCCATTCAACAGATGGCTGCCGTTTCGGTAGCCGAAGCTCGCATTCTTGTAATTCAGCCCTGGGATAAATCCTCTATGGGAGCCATCGAAAAGGCTATTCAAAAATCGGATTTGGGTATCAACCCCACCAACGACGGCCAGGTGATCCGCATCACCTTCCCTCAGCCCACCGAGGAGCGCCGCAAGGAGCTGTGCAAGCAGGTAAAATCCATTGCGGAAGACGCTAAGATTGCCATTCGCGCTGTCCGCAGGGATGCCAACGACAAGGCCAAGGCGCAAAAGAAGGCCTCGGAAATCAGCGAGGACGATCTCAAGGTGCTGGAAAAAGATATTCAGGCCCTGACCGACGACAACATCAAGGAAGTGGACAAAATTGCCGCTGCCAAAGAAAAAGAAATTCTGGAAATATAACACTTAGAGGGCACTTTTTTGCAGGGAAGCCACAGGTAACCCTTTGGGCTGCCGTTGGCTTCCCCGCGCCTTATTTGCCCGGATAGGACCGGCTATGACGCAATCTCAGACCCTGCCCGATCACGTGGGCATTATTATGGACGGCAACGGGCGCTGGGCCACCGCAAGAGGACTTTCCCGCAACCGCGGCCACAAGCGGGGAGCCGAAGTCTTTGGCGAAATTGTCCGCCATGCCAAAAGACTGGGCATCCCCTACCTGACAGTCTACGCCTTTTCCACCGAAAACTGGAACCGCCCCCCTCAGGAGGTTGCAGGCATTATGGATCTGCTGCGCGGCTATTTGCGGGACGCCGACCGGTACCGGAAGGAAAACGTCCAAACGCAGATCATCGGCGACAAGGCCCAGCTGGACGCCGATTTAGTCGAGATGATCGCCAAGGTGGAGGAGGGTAGCCGGAACAACACCGGCATTCACGTCAACATTGCCTTAAACTATGGAGGCCGGGACGAGCTTGTGCATGCGGCTCGGAAAATCGCCGCCATGATACTGGAGGGTTCCATCCCCTTGCAGAGCGTGGATCATTCAATGCTGGAGCGCTGCCTTTACACCGCGGGACAGCCCGATGTGGATCTAATCATCCGCACCGGTGGAGAGCAGCGAGTCTCCAACTTCCTGCTCTGGCAGGGGGCCTACGCCGAATTTGTCTTTACCCCCACCCTGTGGCCGGACTTTACCGCCGCCGATCTGGACGCTGCTCTGGAGGAGTTTTCCCGCCGAGAACGGCGGATGGGGGGCATTTAGCCGGGGCAGCCACTCCGGTGTCCGATGATACGCAGAGGGCTTGGACGGTTAGAAGCGGGGATTCCGCTTCTTTTGCCGGGCGGGGTATCCCGCAGAACCAACCATTGCTTACGGAACGATTGCTCCATAAGAAAGGGGTATCTGCTTGAAGGTCAGAATGATTACTGCTCTGGTGCTCCTTTGCATCCTGACGGTAGTGCTGGTTTTTTTAAATACGCTTCTGCTCAATGCCGTGGTGGGCCTTATTTCCATTCTGGCGGTTTACGAGCTGCTTTCCGCCATCAATCTGCTCCGCTTTAAAGGGTTAACCATCCTTACCGCCATTCAGGTAGTGGTGCTGGCCTTTTTGAGAACCCATTACCTGTGGCATCTCATCATTCCCATTTTGTTTGTCATCATTTTGGGGTACTTCATTTTGCTGATCAAGAACTATGGCGTTATGAAAATTGAACACTGCGCCATGTCCTTTATGTTCAGCACCCTGGTTCCCCTGTTTTTTTCCTGCGCCATCCACATCCGGGACGACCACGGTGTGATGAAGGGCGGGTTTTACCTGCTGGTGGCCATGGGAGCCGCCTGGCTTTCGGACACGGGAGCCTACTTTGTGGGCACTTTCTTGGGCAAACACAAGCTGGCTCCCAAGGTGAGCCCCAAGAAAACGGTGGAGGGCTCTATTGGAGGCCTTGCCACCGCCACCCTCTTTCTGCTGCTAATTGGAGTGGGCTACACTTCCCTTCTGGCAGGCAAGGGGGTAGCCGTTCAAATCCATTATCCCCTGCTAGCTTTGCTGGCCCCCATTTTTTCCGCCATCGGAATGCTGGGGGATTTGTCCGCCTCCGCCATCAAGCGGGAATACGGCGTCAAGGATTTCAGCAACATCATGCCGGGACACGGCGGTATTCTGGACCGGTTTGACAGCCTGTTGTTTACTCTGCCTGCTGTCTACGCCACCGTCCGCCATATTGAGCTCCTCACCTTTCTATAGAATCTTCGCGTCTTTGCGCTGGAATGGCAGACGCTTTTACATAATTGCCCGCCCTTGTTCATACACTCAAATGGAAGGCCGTCTTTGATGAAAGGGCGGCTCAAGATAGGAAAGTGAGAGATCCATTGACACAGTTACCTGAAAAACACATCGCAGTGCTGGGCTCTACCGGCTCCATCGGCCGCCAGACACTGGAGGTTTGCCGCAGTCTGGGCATTCGGCCGGTGGCTCTCACCGCCCATTCCAACACAGAGCTTCTGGCGGCTCAGGCCCGGGAATTTTTGCCCCGGCTGGTGGTGGTGACGGAGGAGTCTCTGGCATCTTCACTGAAAATTGCTCTGGCCGACACACCGGTGGAGGTGGCCTCTGGCCCTCAGGCATTGGAGGAGGCCGCCACCCTGCCTGATGCCGACACGGTGGTGGGAGCCATTGTGGGGGTGGCGGGGCTTGCTCCGGTGCTGGCCGCCGCTAAGGCAGGTAAGACCATTGCTCTGGCCAACAAGGAGCCGTTGGTTTCGGCAGGAGCACTGGTGACCGCCGCCGTTAAGGAGCACGGAGCACGGCTGCTTCCGGTGGACAGCGAGCACAGCGCCATCTTCCAGTGCCTCCACGCGGGGGAAACCCGGGATGTGGCGGGGGTGCTCCTCACGGCTTCCGGGGGGCCGTTCTTCGGCAAAAGCCGGGAGGAGCTGGCATCGGTGACGGTGGCCGATGCTCTCAAGCATCCCAACTGGGTGATGGGGGCTAAAATCACCGTGGACAGCGCCACCCTGATGAACAAGGGGCTAGAGCTCATCGAAGCCATGTGGCTCTTTGATCTGACCCCGGATCAAATCGAAATTGTGGTTCACCGACAAAGCATCGTCCATTCGGGGGTGGTCTTTGCCGACGGCAGTCTGGTGGCCCAGATGGGTCTGCCCGACATGCGCAGCGCCATTCAGTATGCCCTTACTTACCCACGCCGGTATCCGGTGGAGGGGATGTCCAAATTGAGCTTGACTCAAATCGGTTCTCTAAGCTTTGCGACCCCCGACCGCAGTACCTTTGCATGTCTGGCCGCCTGTGAAGCCGCAGCCCGCAAGGGCGGACTGTATCCGGCGGCGGTGAACGGCGCCAACGAAGGGGCCGTGGCTCTCTTTTTAGAGGGGAAGCTTCCCTTCCTGCAAATTGGAGAACTGGTGCAGGGGGCGGTAGAAGCCCTTCGCCTTCCCGGGGAAGTCACTCTTGCCGCCCTGCTGGAGGCCGATGCCGCAGGTCGGGAATATGTCCGTCAATTCCACAAATAACAGAGGTACACAATGAATATCCTTCTCACCATTATCGCAGCTGTTTTTGTCTTTAGCATCCTCATCTTTATCCACGAGCTGGGGCACTTTATCACCGCCAAGGCCAGTGGGATTCAAGTAAACGAGTTTGCGTTGGGGATGGGCCCCAAGCTCCTTTCCTTCGGCTCGGGAGAAACGGTTTATTCCCTGCGCCTCTTCCCCATCGGTGGTTTTTGCGCTATGGAGGGAGAGGATGAGGAAAGCCGCAATCCCAGAGCCTTTGGCAACGCTGCCATCTGGAAGCGGGCTACCGTACTGGTGGCAGGCTCCGCCATGAACCTGCTGCTGGGGCTTCTGGTGCTCACCTGGTTTTCCTCCCAGCTGAACCTCATCGGCACCACTCAAGTGGCTCGTTTTGCCGAAAATGCCGTCACCAATCAGGTGCTTCAGCCGGGGGACATTATCACCCGGATTGGCGGCAAGCGGGTGCGCACCAGCAACGATCTGCAATACCGGCTGATGCGGGATCGGGACGGTATCGTAGAGATGGAGGTAGAGCGGGGGGGCCGGCTGATTCCCCTGACCGTCACCTTTACCATGGTGGAGGCTGATGAGGATATCTTTCTCCCCGTGCTGGACTTTATGGTGGTGGGAGTGGAGAAGACCCCCGCCCGGGTGATCGCCAACGCCTTTGACTGGACCAGCATGTATATCAAACAGGTCTGGGGTTCTCTGGTAGACCTTCTGACCGGACGTTTTTCTCTGGCCCAGCTTTCGGGGCCGGTTGGGGTGACCAGTGTCATTGGGGAAGCTGCTTCCAGCGGGTACGCCGCCGGATACCAGCAAGGCGGCTTTTGGGAGGGCTTTCGCCAGAGTTTGCAAAGCATCCTGCACCTGATGAGCTTTATCACCGTCAATCTGGGAGTGTTTAACCTCCTCCCCTTCCCCGCCCTGGACGGGGGACGGCTTCTCTTTTTGGCCATCGAGGCAGTGCGCCGCAAGCCGGTGCCGGTCAAATACGAATCCTTTGTGACAGCTGCCGGATTTGTACTGCTCATCGGCCTGATTGTGGTGGTCACTTTCAACGACATTGTCAAGCTGGTGTCGTCCTTTTGGGGAGGTTAACAGTCTTGGGAAATAATACGAAGAAAATCATCGTCGGGGGAGTCGCCATGGGAGGCGGCGCTCCCGTTTCGATTCAGTCCATGCTCAGCGCACCGGCCCACGACATGGCCGCCAATTTGGCTCAGGCCAAGGAGCTGGAGGCGGCGGGTTGCGATATTTTTCGGGTGGCCGTTCCCGACCGGGAAAGCGTGGCTCTCATCCCCGCCCTCAAGGAAGCGGTGGACATGCCCTTGGTGGCGGATATTCACTTTGACCATCGGCTGGCTTTGGAGGCGGTGGCGGCGGGAGCCGATAAAATTCGCCTCAACCCCGGCAACATCGGCGGAGAGGAACAGGTGCGCCAGGTGGCGGATGCTTGTCGGCAAAAGAAGGTTCCCATCCGGGTGGGAGTCAACTCTGGTTCCATTGAAAAGGACCTGTTGGAGCGGTACGGGCGTACCCCCCAGGCTCTGGCCGAAAGTGCTTTGCGCCATGTGGACCTGTTGGAGCGCTGTGATTTTACCGATATTGTGGTGGCCATCAAATCCAGCGACGTGGCCGAAACAGTGGCGGCCAACCGCCTGCTGGCCCAGCAAATCGCCTATCCCCTGCATTTGGGGGTGACGGAGGCAGGAACTCCCACCATGGGGATTCTAAAGTCCGCCGCCGCTTTGGGCAGCCTGCTGCTGGATGGCATTGGCGACACCATCCGCATCTCCCTCACCGCTCCCCCGGTGGAGGAGGTCCGGGTTGCTCAAAATCTCCTGAAAGCTTTGGGGCTGCGGGGAGGCATTCGCATCGTCTCCTGCCCTACCTGCGGCCGCTGCAAAATCGGCCTGATGGATTTGGCCGCTCAGGTGGAGAAAGCCCTTGCAGGCTTGGAGGGCAACCTCACCGTAGCGGTGATGGGCTGCGCCGTCAACGGCCCGGGGGAAGCCTCCCACGCCGATATTGGCGTGGCGGGCGGCGACGGGGAGGGGCTGCTCTTTGCCAAGGGCAAGCCTTTGAAGAAGGTACCCTTTGACGAGATTCTGCCCCAACTGGTGGGGCTGGTTGAGGAAGCTCTGCGGTAGCGGTTTCGTCTCTGCTAAAGTGGGGTTTCCCGGTTACTGAACAAAGTTACTAAACAAACGGAGGTGATTCCATGTGGATTTTATATGCGCTGTTGGGGGCGTTTTTTGCAGCCTGTACCTCCATTCTCGCCAAAATCGGGATTGAAAACGTCAACTCCAATTTAGCCACCGCCCTGCGAACAACGGTTGTGTTTATCATGGCCTGGGCTATTGTGTTCCTCACGGGGAAGCAAGGCGGAATCGGTGAAATTGGACAGAAAAGCTGGTGGTTTTTGATTCTTTCGGGAATTGCAACCGGCTTATCCTGGCTGTTTTTCTATCAGGCATTGCAGATGGGGGACGTTTCCAAGGTGGTTCCGGTGGATAAGTTCAGCGTTGTTATCACTATGGTTCTGGCCTTTGTGGTTCTGAAGGAAGCCCCAACGCCCAAGACGCTTCTCGGCGGACTGGCCATTGCCGTGGGTACCTTGATTCTGGTGCTATAACTGCCCTACAGCTTCTGAAATACAGTGGAGGAACTCTTTACATATGCCTACCTTTTCCCAGTTATTCGGCTCCCATCTTAATCTTGAAGAATGCGGCCTGCCCGACGGTCAGGTGCAGGATGTTCATCTGGACAAGCCCGCCGGCCTGATGGAGGTTTGGGTGCTGTTTGATGCTCTTGTTGCCCGTTCTCTCCTCAAGCAGGCAGGGGCAAAGCTGGCGGATGCTTTGCAGATGCAAACCTGCCGGTTGCTGCCCCGCTATGCTCCCGAGCACTTCTCTCCCCAGTATCTGCCCGAGCTGGTGGATGCCCTGCGGGATGAGGGATTGCCTGCCAACGGCTTTTTTGAAGGAGCCATCGCCAAAATGCAGGAGGGTGTGCTCACCGTCATCCTCCCAAGAGGGGGGGCGGAGTTTTTGCGGGAGTGCGACTGCGCCGACAAGATGAGCCGCACCATACTGGGGGAATTTTCCCTGCAGATGGAGGTTGTGCTGACCGACGGAGAAAACGCCGACGCGGCGGCGAAAAAAGAGTGGACCGACGTCATACGCCGCAGCAGGGAGCACGTGCAGGAGGCTGCTCGGCAGGCCGCTCGGGCTGCGGCTCAGGAAGGCGCTGCCGCCCTGCGCAAAAAGAGCCGGGTCACCTTTGATGTGGAGGGACTGCCTCTGGTGGCGGACTCCATGGTAGTGCTGCTGGGCCGGGCTATTCGCAACCGCCCCATCCCCTTGCGGGAAGTAAACGCCGAGACGGGGAACACCGTGGTGTGGGGTGAAATTTTCAGCGCTGTCCGCCGGGAAAGCCGGGACGGTTCCAAGGCCATCTACTCCTTTCACATCACGGATTTTACCGGTTCCAACACCATCAAAGCCATTGTGGATATTTCCGAAGGGGCAAAGCCCGACCCTCTCACCGAGCTCAAAGAGGGAGAGTGCATTGTGGTGCGGGGCGAGGCCTCCTACGACCGGTACGACCACGAGGTAAGCATCCGGGCCCGGGATATTTCCAGCATCGAGCGGCTGCGCCGGATGGACAACGCCGAGCAGAAGCGGGTGGAACTTCACATGCACACCAATATGTCCATGATGGACGCTCTGGCCCCGGCGGGCAAGCTGGTGGAGCGAGTCCACGCATGGGGGCACCCTGCGGTGGCCATCACCGACCACGGCGTGGTGCAGGCTTTCCCCGATGCCATGAACGCCGCCGCTAAAATCCGCAAAAAGGACCCCGACTTCAAAGTAATTTACGGGGTGGAAAATTATCTGGTCAACGACACCACCCGGATTGTCACCGGGAAAAGCAACGTCCCCTTTGACGGGGAATTCATCATCTTTGACCTTGAAACCACGGGCTTTTCCGCCGCTGGAGACCGAATCACCGAAATTGGTGCCGTGCGGGTGCGGGGGGAGGAGATTTTGGACAGCTTTTCCACCTTTGTCAACCCCGGACGTTCGCTCAGCGCCGAAATTGTCAAGGTCACCGGCATCACCGACGAAATGCTGGGGGATGCCCCCAAGGAAGAGGAAGCCCTGCGGGCCTTCTACGATTTTATCGGGGATGAAAAGGCCACTCTGGTGGCTCATAACGCCCCCTTTGACATGGGATTCCTCCGGGCCGGTGCCAAGCGCTGTGGCCTCAAATGCCACTTTGCTAGTATCGACACAGTGCCCATGAGCCGCTCCCTGTTCAAACAGCTCAAGCGGCACTCTCTGGATAGCGTGGCTAAGCATCTGGGCTTTGAGTTCAAGCATCACCGGGCCAATGAGGACGCGGCGGTGCTGGCAAAAATTTTCCTCAAGATGCTGGAGCTGCTCCGCAAGGAACGGGACGCCACCTCCACCGCCATGATCAACAGCGTCTGCGCCGAGGAGGACCCCAAGAGTCTCCACGCCTACCACCAGATTCTGCTGGTGAAGAACCAGACGGGGCTAAAAAACCTATACAAGCTCATCTCCATGAGCCATCTGGAATACTACTACCGGGTGCCCCGCATTCCCAAAAGCGTGCTGGCGGAGCATCGGGAGGGGCTAATTGTGGGCAGCGCCTGCGAGGCGGGAGAGCTGTTCCGGGCCATCACCGCCGGAAAGGGCTGGTCCGAGCTCTGCGAAATCGCCGGGTTCTACGATTATCTGGAGATTCAGCCCATCGGCAACAATGAGTTCATGCTCCGCAAGAACCCCAACCTTACGGTGGCGGATTTGCAGGAATACAACCGCACCGTGGTCCGGTTGGGGGAACGGTTGAACATTCCGGTGGTGGCCACGGGAGACGTTCACTTTCTGGAGCCGGAGGACGCCATCTTCCGAGAAATTCTCATGGCGGGCAAGGGCTTTGCCGATGCGGCCAACCAGCCCCCCCTCTACCTCCACACCACCGAAGAGATGCTGGAGGAGTTCGCCTATCTGGGCGAGCAGAAAGCCATTGAAGTGGTGGTGGAAAATCCCCAGAAAATTGCCAATATGGTGGAGCAACTGCGCCCCATTCCCGAAGGGACCTACACCCCGCACATCGAGGGCTCCGACGAGGATTTGGAGCGGATCACCCTGGAGAGAGCCAAATTCCTTTACGGGGACCCCCTGCCGGAAATTGTGCAGAAGCGGCTGGAACGAGAGCTGGGCTCCATCATCAAGCACGGCTTTGCGGTGCTGTATATGATCGCCCAAAAGCTGGTGGCCAAATCCGAGAAGGACGGTTATCTAGTGGGCTCCCGCGGATCAGTTGGCTCCTCCTTTGTGGCCACCATGGCGGGGATTTCCGAGGTCAACCCTCTGCCCCCCCACTATGTCTGTCCCCAGTGCCGCTATACCGAATTTGTGGATGAAAGCGCATGGGGCTCCGGCTTCGACCTGCCGGAAAAGGACTGCCCCCACTGCTCTACTCCCTTGGGCCGGGACGGCCACAACATTCCCTTTGAAACCTTCCTGGGCTTTGACGGGGACAAGGCCCCCGACATCGACCTCAACTTTTCCGGGGAGTATCAGGCCACCGCCCACAAGTACACTGAGGAACTGTTCGGCTCCGACCACGTGTTCAAGGCGGGAACTATCTCCACCGTGGCAGAAAAAACCGCCTACGGCTATGTCAAAAAGTATCTGGAGGAGCGGGGCCGGGTGGTTCACCGGGCGGAGGAAACCCGTTTGGCTTTGGGCTGCTCCGGCGTCAAGCGGACTACGGGACAGCATCCCGGAGGCATGGTGGTGGTTCCCGCCGAATATCAGGTCTACGACTTTACTCCGGTGCAACGCCCCGCCGACGACGCCGGTTCCGACATCGTCACCACCCACTTCGACTTCCACTCCCTCCACGACACCATCCTCAAGCTGGATATTCTGGGCCACGATGTTCCCACCCTCTACAAGCGGTTGGAGGAGATGACCGGCATCACCATGGATCAGGTTCCCATGAGCGATGAGAAGGTGCTTTCTCTCTTCACCTCCCCCGAGGCGTTGGGGGTCACCCCGCAGGATATTGACTGCAACACCGGCACTCTCTTTCTACCGGAGATGGGCACCGGATTTGTCCGCCAGATGCTGCAGGACGCTCAACCCAAGACCTTTTCCGACCTGCTGCAGATTTCTGGGCTTTCCCACGGTACCGACGTCTGGCTGGGCAACGCGCAGGATCTGATTCAAAACGGAATCTGCACCATTTCCGAAGTCATCGGTACCCGTGACTCCATCATGACCTATTTGATGCAGAAGGGCCTGGAACCAAAGATGGCTTTCCAGATCATGGAGATCACTCGAAAGGGAAATGCCGCCCGCCTGTTTAACGACGAGCACTATCAGGCTCTACGCAGCCACGGTGTACCCGAATGGTATATCGAAAGCTGTAAAAAAATCAAGTACATGTTCCCCAAAGCTCACGCCACCGCCTATGTTATTGCCTGTATCCGGCTGGGCTGGTTTAAGGTGTATCACCCCTTGGCCTTTTACTCCGCTACTTTGACGGTACGGGGCGGCGACTTTGACGCACAGGCCGCCATTCAAGGGAAAAACGTGGTGCGGTCGAAAATGGACTCCCTTAACACCATTCCCAGCAACGAGCGGACCGCCAAGGAAAACGACCAGCTGGCGGCTCTGCACCTGACCTACGAGATGCTGGCTCGGGGCCTTACCTTCCTGCCGGTGGATCTGTACCGCTCCGATGCTTCGATCTATCAAATTGAAGACGGGAAGATTCGCCTGCCCTTTTCCGCTCTCAAAGGAGTGGGGGATTCCGCTGCCCGCCTGCTGCAGGAGGCTGCTGCCCAAGGGGAGTTTATCTCTCAAGATGAGCTGATTGCCCGGGCGGGAGTCAGCAAGGCGGTAGTGGAGGCTCTGCGAGAGGCAGGGGCTTTAGAAGGCTTGCCGGAAAGTAGCCAGATCTCGTTGTTTTCATAGCATCGCAGTCAAACTTGCTGCTCAGGTCACGGCAGGGCGTTTTGCCAAAGTAGCGGTTTACCTATAGCGGCTTTCTCCTTTCGCGAAGGGCATTGCAGCCCACATTTGCCGCTCAGGCCGCGGCAGGGCCCCTCCTTTTGTCCGTGCAAAAGGAGGCAAAACACGCCGGGGATGGGTCCCCGGTCCCCTCGCAAAGGGGTTTGCCACCCCTTTATAACCCCGCGTTCCGTATCTGCAAAGCTGTAGATGCTACTCCTGTCCAAAGTTTGTGGGAGAGTTGTATGCCTTATTGGCATCAATGCTTGGGTACGTGGGTGCGAACAAAGGGAAAGGACACCGCGAGGAGTCCGAGGAACGGGGACGATGAGCGGTGGAGAAGCGTGACGCTTTTACAGTTCCCTTTTGTCCGGTGGCCGTTGTCGCAAAGCGACGTTTACGGCCCGATAACCTGCAGAGCGAACAGTCGGGAGAAAGTAACTTTGTGCGATGCTTCTTTGCCGCGGGGGGTTGCGAGGGGGGCCGGCCAGGCCTCCCTGCACAGGTCTTAAAACACGTTTTGGTTACTTTTCCGTGGGGAAAAGTAACGCCCGTCGCGGCAGCGACAACCTTTGCTTTAGCCGCCGCTGAAAAACCGGGGCAT
>JAHDPQ010000072.1 GCA_018434245.1 Oscillospiraceae bacterium | reverse complement strand
TTATCCGGTCGAGAGTCCGGCGTTGGTCGCAAAGTTGGCGGCCTTTTCCGGTCAGGGCTTTTCGATCGAAGAGGCCATCGAAATTATCAAAGGCGGAGGCGCGATAGAGGCGAAAAAGCTGAAGGACCTGGAAAGAAAGGTTGAGAAGCTGTCAAACAACGTCGATTCTCTCTCCGCCCAGATTCAGGGATACTTAAGCAAGGTCAATCAGCAAACGGAAAGGAAAGGTTTCTGCTACCATTTCAAAGCGGCTTTCAAGAGCCTGGGAAAAAAGAAAAGCTGAGATTTCTTTTCGAGCTGTATTAAAAGTGCGACGGATAAATCTATTTATTTCATGGCTTACATTTCGGCGACGTTTTCTCCCATCTGAAGCTCGTTGTTAGATTTATGAACTCCGATGAAGTAAAGGCGGAATTTAAGATCAGAGACAGTGTTATTGAGTCTCGGAAGACAGCGATCCTAAACAATCGGAGAAAGATGAAAGACGGAATACTTTGTTGCCGGGGATAACAAGCCGGAAAAAACTAGACAATAACGCTTGGTTATGTGAAGAAAGACTAACTATGATCGACAAAGGGGAAAAATCGGCTTGTGGAACTGGCAATTCACTGGCAACGAAATTGTCCCCATTAACGAGCAAAGCTTTCAAAGGTTATGAGCAAATCTACAGGAGCGTTATACTTGACCCTAAAAATGAATTTACTACATTCGGACGATCTGTTCACCTCGCTATTAGCAATCTCAACTTATGCACTTCGAGTTAACAAAGCGAGGAAGAAGGAAGTGGATAGAAGAATCGCTAGCGGAAGAGCTTCGAGCTAATTGGAAGAAGTAATCGAATTTGATCAGTTCAAGGAAATCCCTGAGAGAGACCTGGTCTTTGACAGAGCGATAGAAATTGGCGATCATCCAGGCAGTGAAGGCTAACTGGACAAGCTCGACATGTCTTTCGAAGCTATTCGAGGAGAAGACCTGAGCCTTGAGGCCGAAGTTCTGCTTGACAGTTTTGAAGTAAGTCTCGATGTAGTTTCTCTTCCTATAATGCTCAAGGATCTCCCAATCGGCCAGAGAAGTGTCGCTTGAGAGGATAACCCTGTTCTCTTGGTCTGTGTTATGGAAGACGAGCTTGACAGTGGCGTCTTTGTATCTGGGTATCTTCACAATGATTGAAGAGAGACCACGAGTCTTGTTTCTCAGTTTGGCCAGAGGAAGATTGACGCCCTGAAAGATAACATTCATCACAGGGTTTAGCCTTCCGATTACTTTGAACCCCATGTCCAGAGCCTTCAGAAATATCTCGGAACAGAGTATTCCTCCATCCATCATGAGGATAGTATCTTTGAAAGGTATCCTCTCTAGCATTCGAATGAACTGGTCTGTGAGATTCTCTTCGTCTCTCAAAGAGGAGAAGAGAGGGAAGTAGAGTTTATCTTTCACCCAGCCG
>JAHDPQ010000050.1 GCA_018434245.1 Oscillospiraceae bacterium | reverse complement strand
CAGGTGCCCCTCGGGAACCAGGCTGTCCAGACACGCAAATTTTGTTGTGTAGCGTAAATCTTCACTTCGCTCAAGCATTTCCATCACCAGATTCATTATATCAAAAATAGCCGCTCATGGCGACCTTTTTTGACAGGCTGACGCAACTGTTTCTAAAACAATTGCGTTTATTTCTTTAGCAAGGTTGTGTTTATTTCTGCAAGAAGGGGGCGGATACCCTGCGGGCATCTGCTGCATCGGCAGCAATCTGAACGCGCAATTCTTCTAAATCTGAGAATTTTTTTTCCTCCCGCAAGAGCTGTAAAAACTGCACTTCCACTCGGCTACCGTAAAGATCCCCCGCAAAATCCTGAATGTAGGTTTCGGCCAGCACCCGGTCGCTCCCCACGGTGGGCTTGACTCCCACATTGGTGACCGAGCTATAAAGCTGTTCCCCCAGTCGGGTCAGGGTAGCGTAAACCCCAAACCGGGGCATGGTAAAGCCGGGGGGAAAAGGCTGATTGATGGTGGGCCACCCTAGGGTATGCCCCAGTCTTCTACCGGGAATCACCTCAAAATCAATGGAAAAGGCCCGTCCCAACAGGCGGTTGGCATCAGGCATTTGCCCCGCTGCCACCAGCTCCCGGATGCGGCTGGAAGAAATTGCTTCCCCTTCTTCTTCCACGGCGGGGATGACCAGAAAGTCCAGCTGCTCTTCCCGGCAGAAAGTGGAAAGCTCCTCCACTCCGGCGGCAGCCTTGCGGCCAAACCGGAAGTCGTAGCCGCAGACAATGGCGGCGGCTCCCAGCTGCTCCATCAAAACATCACGGAGAAAACTGTGGGGAGAAAGCTCCCGGAACTCGTCAAAATCCGGGCAGGCCATCCGGCCAAATCCCATCTGGGAAAGCTGAATCTCCATGGCCTGAGGGCTCATCAGCCGGGTCATCCCCTGTTTGGTGTCGGGGGTGTGGTAATCGGTGGAAAAGGTAAAGCAAAGCGGCTCCAGCACCCGAGATTTGGCGTGGGCAAGAGTGGCCTGCAGCACCGCCCGATGCCCCATGTGCAAACCGTCAAACAGGCCCAAAGCCACACAGGTGCTTCGGGAAGGAAGAGCTGGTGCCCTCAGGGAATGGGTTACAATCAAGAAAAATATCCCCTTTACAATCGGTTCCCTTAAAAGCATTTGTTCCGCGGTTGGAACCGGATTTTACAGTCAATCCCACGCCGTAGCGTGCCAGCCCGGCGCTGCGCGCCGAGTTAAGCATTTACCAATTTTGAACATTGATTTATTATTGTTTAGCATAAACCCGAATATGGCGCAGCTCCCCGGTTTGCAGGTCGGGGGCGGCAAGACCGAGAAACTGGCCTTGAACGTCAAACACAGCCAGCTGGCCTTCCTCACCGGAAAGGCCAAGGCGCTCCAAAGAAAGCGATGCTCCGTTGAGGAACCGCTTGCTTGCCGAGGGTGCCAGCTCCAAACGGGGGAGCTGGACAAAGGCCGTTTCCAGGGGGAGCAGGGCTTCGGGCAGCCTGCCCTCCTCAGTCAGAGCCTGAAGCTCTGCCAGGGTGCGGCATCCGGCTAGGGGAAAGCCACAGGCCCAGGTGCGGCGCAAAGACGCCATGGCGGCCCCGCAGCCCAGCTTCTGCCCCAAATCGTGGCAGAGGGTGCGGATGTAAGTACCGGTGGAGCAGCTGATGTCCAGAGTGTACAGCCCCTCTTGGGGAGAGGCGTCCAGCAGCTTGAGCTCATGGATGGTTACCGTACGGGGTTCCCGCTCTACCTCCAGCCCCTGACGGGCCAAATCGTAGAGGCGGCGGCCATCCTTCTGCACTGCCGAATACATGGGGGGAATCTGCTGCTGCTCTCCCAAAAACCCGGCGAGAGCCTCTTCCACCTCTTTCCTGCCCGCCAGAATAGGGCGGGTTTCCAACACCTTGCCGGTCAGGTCCTGGGTATCGGTGACAACCCCCAGCTGAAGGGAAGCGGTGTATCGCTTGTCGTGATTGGGCAGAAAGCTGATAAAGCGTGTGGTTCCACCCAAAAATAAAAGCAGCACCCCGGTGGCCGCAGGGTCCAGGGTGCCGGCGTGACCAATCCTTCTGGTTTTGAACATCCCTCGCAACTTGGCGATGACATCAAAGGAGGTAAAGTCTTCCGGCTTGTCCACCGGCAGAATACCGTTTAAGGACATGGTGGAGACTCCTGCGACATATTCGGTTCCATGGCGGCAAGAACCTGAACCTTGGCCCGCTCCAAGGGACCGGATACGGTGCAGCCTGCTGCGTTTTTGTGGCCGCCACCGTCCAGCCTGCCACAGATAGCCGATGCGTCCAGCTCGCCGGTGGTGCGCAGAGAAACCCGGTAGTCTCCATCGGGTTTTTCCCGCAGGGTAACACCGGCCTCCACCCCTTCGATGCTGCGAGGGAATCCGGCGATGCCGTCCAGCTCCTCTTCCGAAACCCCGGCCCGCTCCACCGCCTCACTGGAGATGGAGATCATGGCGCAGCGCCCATCAAAGTAATACTCCAGTGTGTCCATCATCAGCCGGTCAATTTCCAGACGGCCTTTGCTTTTGGTATCGAACATTAGCTTATTGATGAGAGCGTAGTCGGCGCCTGCTTCCATCATTTCGGCGGCGATGCGGTGAGCTTCCGGAGTGGTGTTGCCATAGCGGAAGCAGCCGGTATCGGTGGCGATGCCAGTGTAGACAGCTCCGGCCATGGAGGGGGTAAAGGGGACCTCCAGCTCCCGGATGATCTCGTAGGTTAGCTGGCAGGTGGCGGCAGCCTCCGGCACCACCAGCTTGTGGGCGGCGTCTATATTGTTGATTCGATGATGGTCGATGCACAAGTCGATGCGATTGGCCCAGCGATCGGCCAAGGGCCCCAAAAGTCCGGGGCCGGCCACATCGGTGGTCACCACAAACCGGGGCTCAAACTCCTCGGGGGTGTAGTTTCCAAAGAGAAAACCATAACCAGGAAGATAGCCGTCGGGGGTTTCCACCCGGGCCCGTTTTCCCAGCCACTCCAAGGCCCACAACAGGGCAAAGGCAGAGCCATAGGCATCTCCGTCCGGCTTTTGGTGGGCCAGAATCAAAATATCGTCCCACCCATCCAGCAGACGGGCCGCCTGTTGCAGGTCAATTTCCATCGTCTTCTTCCTCCCGATGGCTGGAAATCCCCAGCTCCCGCATCTTCTGGGTCAAAAGGGCGCTGTGGGCAATGCCGTCATCCGCCACAAAGTGGAACTGGGGGATACGGCGCAGCCGCAGGCGGGAGCTCATTTCCCGGCGGATGAGTCCGGCGGCGCTGGTCAGGCCCGCTACGGCATTTTTGGCCCCTTCCATTCCATCCATGGAGCTGACATACACCTTGCAGTGGGAGTAATCCCCCGAAAGCTCCAGCTTGACAATGGAAATCAGTCCGCTGATGCGAGGGTCCTTGAGAGAGCGCATTACATCGGAAAGCTCCCGGCGGACATCCTCGGTAGCACGGGCATTTTTATAGGATGGCATAATAATCCTCCCCATAGGCGGAAATTGAAAACCGGGAATTGGCAGCGACCCGGCGAAAGAACAGCATTCCTTCCCTGCGATCCGCCAATTCCCTATTTTCTGTTTTCCTATAATTAATCGCGATACTCCTGCGTCTCGTAGGCCTCGAAGATATCGCCTTCCTTCAGGTCGTTGAACTTGGTCAGTCCCATACCGCACTCGTAGCCCTGCATCACTTCTTTGACGTCGTCCTTGAAGCGGCGCAGAGAGGCCAGCACGTCGTCGGCGATGATGATGCCGTCCCGGACCACGCGGATTTTAGCGGTGCGGGTAATCTTGCCGTCCAGCACATAACAGCCTGCCACGGTGCCAATGCTGGAGATCTTGTAAACCTGCCGCACTTCGGCCCGGCCCAGATCCACATCCCGGTATTTGGGAGCCAGCATACCCTTCATGGCGTCGCTGATTTCGTCGATGGCGTCGTAGATCACCCGGTAGAGCCGGATGTCTACCCCCAGCTGGTCCGCCAGAGTTTTGGCCACAGGGTCGGGCCGGACATTAAAGCCTACAATGATGGCGTTGGAGGCGTTGGCCAGCATGACGTCGCTTTCGGAAACCGCACCGACAGCTCCGTGGATGGCCCGTACCCGGACCTCGTCGTTGGCGATCTTCTCCAGGTTCTGGATTAGCGCCTCCACCGAGCCCTGAACGTCAGCCTTGACGATGATGCCCAGCTCCTTAACCGAGCCGGCGGAAATCTGGGAGAAGAGGTTTTCCATGGTGACCTTCTGGTAAGCCTTGAACTGCTCTTCCTTGGCCTCCTCACGGCGCTGATCCACCAGCTCCCGGGCCAGTCGCTCGTCCTCTACCACATTGAAGGTGTCTCCGGACTGAGGCACTTCGGCAAGTCCGGTCACTTCCACCGGTGTGGAGGGTCCAGCCTCGTCCACCCGTTGCCCCCGGTCGTCCTGCATCACCCGGACACGGCCCAAAGCGGTGCCCGCAATGAGGATGTCTCCGGTGCGCAGGGTTCCGTTCTGCACCAGCAGGGTGGCCACAGGGCCCCGGCCCTTGTCCAGACTGGCTTCCACCACCGAGCCTCTGGCCATCCGGTCGGGATTGGCTTTCAGTTCCTTGACGTCGGCCACCAGCTGGATGGTTTCCAGCAGGTCGTCCATGCCCAGCCCCGTTTTGGCGGACACTTCTACGCAAATGGTTTCGCCGCCCCACTCTTCGGGAACCAGACCGTATTCGGTCAGTCCCTGCTTGATTCTCTCGGGGTTTGCTTCTTCCTTATCCATCTTGTTGATGGCGACAATGATGGAAACGCCTGCTTCTTTGGCGTGGTTGATGGCTTCTACCGTCTGAGGCATGATGCCGTCGTCGGCGGCCACCACCAGCACCGCAATATCGGTAACCTGAGCGCCCCGGGCCCGCATAGAGGTAAAGGCGGCGTGGCCGGGGGTATCCAAGAAGGTCAGCTTGCGGTCGTGCACATCCACTTGATAAGCGCCGATAGCCTGAGTAATGCCTCCTGCCTCTCCGGCGGTGACTCTGGTGTTGCGAATGGCGTCCAGCAAAGAGGTTTTTCCGTGGTCGACGTGGCCCATAACCACAATAACCGGGCTGCGGGGAACCAGGTTGTCGCTGCTATCCTCGGTTTCGTCAAAGAGGCGCTCCTCAATGGTGACCACCACTTCGGGAGAAACCTTTGCGCCGATTTCCATGGCTACCATGGCGGCGGTATCGTAGTCGATGATCTCCCCGGCGGAAGCCATCACGCCCAGGCTCATTAGCTTTTTTACCACTTCGGTGGCGGTGATTTTAAGCCGCGCGGCCAGTTCGCTAACCGCCATGCTCTCGGGCAGAGTGATGTCCAGCTTTTGGCGACGCTCCCGCTCCATCTGGATGCGCAGCAGCTTCTGCTCTTCCTTCTCCTTGCGGGACATGAAGGGCCTTCTGCCCCGCTGGCCGGAACGCTGGTTAAACTTCTGCTTCTTGACCCCCGTATCCTTTTTGGCCAGGTTGACCGGAGCAATCTGCTCATAGCGCTCGTTATATTTGTCCAGGTTGACCTGGCCTCCGCGCATATCCACACGCTTTTGGTCGCCGGTCCGGGCAACGGCGGTGGTGACCAGAGGTTCCCCGGTGGCAGGACCGGCGGGACGCAGCAGAGTCGTGGTCTGTGCCCGGGCCCTGGGCTGCCTCTTTTGAGGTGCCTTGCTCTTTTGCTTGGAGGAAGGAGGAGGTGTTTTGGCTGCCGGCGCAGAGCCCTTGGGTGCAGCCTTGGGCTGAGAGGCAGCTGCGGCAGGTGTCTGTTTGGTGGCAGGTGCCTGTTTGGCCGCCGGTGCTTCTTTAGCTGCCGGAGCAGGTGCAGGCTCTGCCTCTTTTTTCTTGCGCAGCTCTGCCCGGGCGAAGTATTCGTCCAGGTTTTCCGTTGCGGCCTCTTGAGTGTAATGCTCGAATATCACGCTGAGCTCATCCTTCTCCAGCGCGGTCATGTGCTTTTTGGGGCTGGAGAAATATTTGCCCAGCAGCTCGATCACTTCTTTGCTGGGCAAGGATAAATCCTTGGCCACCTCATGCACACGGTACTTTTCTATCATACTTCACTTTCCTCCTCGTCTTGGCGGGCACCTGTCAATGCCACAATCTTGTCTGCCAGCCCCTGTTCGGTAACTGCCAGAATGCCCGCCCGCTTGCCCAGCGTGTACCACAGTTCATCCATGGTGACATCCAGCCGGACGGCATTTATGTTCTGCCTGTCTGCCAGGCGAATAATCTCTTTCGCGCTTTTGGGGGAAAGATCCGCCGCTAGTACCAACAGCCCGGCTTTTCTCTTTTCCAGCGCCTTTGCCGTCTCATCAAAGCCCAAGATCAAACACCCTGCTATTTTGCACAGTCCCAACAGTTGAAGTGTTCTATTCTTCACTTTGGCAAAGCTCCGTTTCCAGTTGGGCGTACACCTCATCGGGGATGGCGGTTTCCAGAGAGCGCTCCAAGCGCTTTGCCTTCCGGGCCATTTGCAGGCATCCGGCATTGGGGCAAAGGTAAGCGCCCCGTCCACTTTTTCTTCCGGTTTTATCTAGGGAGATTTCCCCTTCCGGACTGCGAACCACCCGAATCAGTTCCTTTTTTGGTTTTTTTTCCTTGCAACCGGAGCACATGCGTTCCGGTTGCTTCTTAGGCTTGGTCATACCCCACACTCTCCGTTATCAGGCTGGGCCTGGATACTTTGCGCTTGCGGCTTTTTGCTCGGAACCTGTTCCGGTGAAGCTGGGCAAGCTTGGGATGGTTTGTAGCTGCTCCTTAGTATTCTCCCGGAGGTGGCCCCACCATATACCGCTCACTTTCGGGCCGGATATCAATCTTCCAACCAGTGAGACGGGCGGCTAGCCTTGCGTTCTGGCCCTTGTTACCGATGGCCAGAGAAAGTTGGCTGTCCGGCACGATGACCCGGCAGGCCTTGGCCTCGGTGTCCTCTATCGTCACATCTATAACCTGAGCGGGGGAGAGAGCTTCCGCCACAAAGCGGGCCGGGTCGTCGGAATACTTGACCACATCAATCTTTTCCCCACCCAGCTCCTCCACAATGTCGTTGACACGGCTTCCCTTAGGGCCGATACAGGCGCCCTGAGCGTCCACGTTTTCGTCCCGGGAGTAGACGGCTATCTTGGTGCGGCTGCCCGCTTCCCGAGCGATGGCCTTGATCTCTACGGTGCCATCGTAAATTTCCGGCACCTGCATTTCAAAGAGGCGCTTGACAAGGCCGGGGTGAGTTCTGGAAATCATCAGGCGGGGGCCTCGGTCCCCGGACATGACATCTACCACGTAAACCCGGATGCGTTCCCCTTCCCGGTAAACCTCGGTGGGAACCCGCTCGCTCTTGGGCAGAATGGCTTCATGCTTGCCGATTTCCAGCACCAGATTCCCCTTGCGCTCGTCGATGCGCAGAACGGTGGCGGAAACCACATCGTGCTGGCGGGACTGGTATTCGGCCATCAGGTGCTCCCGCTCCCCTTCCCGAATGCCCTGACGGATTACGTGTTTGGCAGCCTGGGCGGCAATCCGCCCAAACTTTTTGGTTTCCATGGGAATCTCTACCATAGAACCGATGACGGCCCGTTTATCAAAACTTCTGGCCTGTTCCAGCAGGATTTCGTTGGCGGGATCTTCCACTTCTTCCACCACCATCTTACGGAAAGCCACATAGAAGCGTCCGGTTTCGGGGTCTATTTCCACCACCGAGTCCTCACACTCTTCTCCGTCCCGCCGGATGGCAATGAGTATGGCATTTTTAATTTTGTCCAGCAAGTATTCCTTAGGAATTCCCTTTTCCTGCTCCAGCAGGGTCAGGGCTTCGAAAAACTCGGTGTTCATTCAGCTCGGCCTCCACATAGTTGTTGGATCATCACAGTTGAAAAGCAACTTCCGCACGCCGGTGCACTTTCCGTTTTCAAACCTCAGCTTCCAGCTTGGCGACGGCAATATCCTTGCCGGCAATCAGCAGCTCGGCGCCGTCATCCATCCGCAACACAGCGCCGGCATCGTTGTAAGCCAGAAGAACTCCCGACAGGTCCCGCAGGTTTTGAGGAGCCATGGGGCGAATCAGACGAAGATGAATCCGGCTGCCCACATAGCGCGCAAAATGTTCGGGACGGGTGAGACGCCGCTCGATGCCGGGAGAGGAAACTTCCAGAATATAGCTTTGCTCGATGGGGTCCGCCTCGTCCAGCAGTTTATCCACCGCCCGGGAAAAGGCTTCACAATCCTGAATGGTGACGCCGCCTTCCTTATCAATAAAGTAGCGCAGATACCAGCCGGAGCCTTCCTTTTCAAAGCGCAGGTCCCAGAGCTCGAGGCCCAACTGCTCTAAAACCGGAAGAGCCAGAGCTTTGCAAACATCTGCTGTGCGGGGATTTTTTGGCTTCGACAAGAGCATATCCTCCTTAACAGAATCAGTCGCTGTTTGTATGGGCAACAGAATCGAATTTATCCTTAGTGTTACCCGGTAGAGCGCCTATACACAAACAAAAGAGCGGGGTCATCCCACTCTTCCATCAAACTTCTATGCTAACCTAATTAAGCTTATCATAAACCGGCGGCATTTGCAAGAGCTAATTTGATAATTGGGCAGGCGGGAAAAATCCGATGAAATCACAGTTTTTACAAAAGAAAAAAATTTATTCAGGAAAGTGTTGACAGAAGGGACTGGTCCATGTATAATAGTCAACGTTGGAGCCACGCTGATATAGCTCAGTAGGTAGAGCACATCCTTGGTAAGGAAGTCAGGGGTATGACTGATAAGGATAACGAAGTGCAAGGAGTACGGAAAAACCCCATTTTAAGGGGTTTGTGAGAAAGGAGCGTGACAGATAAGGATAACGAGTTTTATCTAAGTTCATCCCCGTTGTGGTCAAAATTGTGGTCAGGCTTTTAGCCCGAAAAATTGAATATGCTGTTGTAGCTCAGGAGGTAGAGCACATCCTTGGTAAGGATGAGGTCCCGGGTTCGAGTCCCGGCAACAGCTCCAGCGAAAACCCGCATGGTTAAAGGCTTTGCGGGTTTTTTTCATTTCTATGAGAGCGTTTTTTACGGTTGAAATCGAGCCGATTATTGTGGTCAAACTCGTTTTGACCACAATAAAAACGCAAAAATTAATCAAGGAGGAATATAAAATGACAACAAACGAATACGTCCAATTTGTTTTGGAAGTAAAGCAGGAAACGACCTCACCCCAAGTAGTTGAAGAAACTGTCGCTTATGAAGCCGCACAACTTATCAGTGGGAGTTTCACCTATTCCCTGTATGAAGCCTTATGGACAAACCACTTTAAAATGGACATTATTACGCAGCACCTTGAGAGTCTATATGACCGGGGAGATCATTTTGGACTGGTTTATTTCGTCTTTATACTTGCTAATGCAATGGACTTCATCATACCGGCACAATTTACTGAGATGAGCGCAAATGACGCGCTTGTTCCTATCCTCTCTGCCGCTATCATTGAGGATTGGTTGGAGTACGAAAACACTTATGAGCCAACCGAATATGAGGATTAATCCTCGTGCTGAATAAGAGAAGCCGCCCATTCTATGTATAGAATGGACGGCCTCTCAAATTAATTCGCACATTTGTCGCCTATTCTCTTTCCAGATAGAATGGAAACACAAGGAGGAATACGCCATGAAGAATAAAAAAACAAGAATCTATCTGAGCGAAGCTGAATGGCAGATCGTTTTACATAGCCTGAACGACTACCGCAATAAACTAATTCGGGAAAAAGGCTACTGCCCGGATGTGGTGAACGAGGTTCTGGCTAAGGTAATGAACGCCCGGACGAAAAGAATTAAAGTCGCATAAGCCCCTTCACACATAGGCCGTCTGTTCTCTTTGAGGATAGGCGGCTTTTTATATTCCTCCGTTACATAGCCGCTCGTTTCATCGTGGGCGGCTAAATCTATGAAAAGGAGGAAACCCGCAATGTCGGAAACCAAGGTGATCGCCATTGCCAACCAAAAAGGCGGCGTCGGAAAAACCACCACGGCGGCAAACCTCGGCATCGGCCTTGCCATGCTGGGGAAAAAGGTGCTACTGGTGGACGCGGACCCCCAGGCCGATCTGACCACCTCTCTCGGTTGGCCGGATCAGGACAATCTGCCCGTCACGCTTGCCGACCTCATGGAAAAGGTCATGAACGACGAACCCATCGCCCTAAAGGAAGGCGTACTGCACCACGACGAAGGCATTGACCTCATCCCGTCGGGCATCGAGCTTTCGGCCATGGAAATGACGCTGGTCAACGCCATGAGCCGGGAATTTACGCTGCGCACCTACCTTGAGGACATCAAGCGCGATTACGATTATGTCCTCATTGACTGTATGCCGTCGCTCGGGATGATAACCATCAACGCGCTGGCGGCGGCGAACAGCGTTATCATTCCTGTTCAGGCTCACTACCTTCCCGCCAAGGGCATGACGCAGCTCATGCGCACCATTGGTAAGGTACGAAAGCAAATTAATCCTCATCTGAAGGTGGAGGGCATCTTGCTCACGCTGGCGGACATGCGCACCAACCTTGCCCGTACCACGGCGGACACGCTCAGACAGGGCTACGGAAATGTGCTGAGGATTTTCAAAGCGGAAATCCCCATCGGCGTTAAGGCCGCTGAAACCACAGCCGCAGGCAAGAGTATCTTTGCCTACGACAAAAACGGTAAAGTGGCCCAGGCATATGCCGCGTTTGCAAAGGAGGTGGATTCAGGTGGCGAAAGAACTAAAGCTAAACCTGCCCTCAGTAGATGATCTGTTTTCCACGCAGGAGGAACGCGACGACGCACAGCGCGAGAAGGTCATGCAGATACCGCTTGCCGAAATCAGCGGTTTTCCCAACCACCCCTTTAAGGTGCGGATGGATGATGCCATGCAGGAAATGGCGCAGAGCGTCAAGGAATACGGCGTTCTGGTTCCCGCCCTAGTGCGTCCCAAGGAGGGCGGCGGGTATGAAATGGTTGCCGGACACCGGCGCAAGGCGGCAAGCGAGCTTGCGGGTATTGAAACCATCCCCTGTATCGTCCGCAGCCTGACCGACGATGAGGCCACCATTATTATGGTGGACAGCAACTTGCAGCGTGAGCGCATCCTGCCCTCTGAAAAGGCGTTTGCATATAAGATGAAGCTGAAAGCCATGAAACGGCAGGGGCAAAGGAGTGATTTAACTTCATCCCCACTGGGGATGAAGTTGGACGGCAAGCAATCACTTGATATTTTAGGGGAGCAATCAGGAGAAAGCAGAAATCAAATCCACAGATATATCCGCTTGACCGAGTTAGACCCGCCTATTCTGGATATGGTGGACGAGGGAAAAATCGCGTTCCGGCCCGCTGTGGAGCTGTCCTACCTGCCGAAAGAACAACAGAAAACTCTATTTGACACCATGGAGGGCGAGGACTGCACCCCGTCGCTGGCCCAGGCTATTAAGATAAAGCAGTTTTCGCAGGAGGGGCGGCTCAACGAGGATGTCATCCTCTCCATCCTATCAGAGGAAAAACCCAACCAGATAGAGCAATTCAAAATGCCCAGAGAGCGTATCAGCAAGTATTTCCCACCGGGGACGCCCGCTCAGAAGATTGAGGATACCATCATCAAGGCGTTGGAGCTGTACCGCAAGCGGCAGCGGGATATGGAACGGTAAACAACTTACAAGGGGGCAGTCTGCCTTTTTTCGGGTCTGAGTGTGCGGCCACCGGCTCCCCCTCCCCGCACCCCACCCCCTCTGCAACCTGCCGTACCAGCCGAAAAAGAAAATATCGGCAGGCAATCAATAGAACTTAGGAGGTTATTCAGAACATGAAAATACTCAGAAACAAATTCATTATTGGAATCTTGTGCATTGTGCTGGCGCTGCTGTTCGCTTTTGTCGCATTGCCCGCGCTGACGGGAAGTGGAGAAAGCGAGATGAGTGTCCTGCGCATGACGCAGGCCGTCAGCGAAGGGACGCAGATCACCGCCGATATGGTGGAGACAGTGAGTGTACCGGGGAATCTTGTAAAGAACGGCATGAGCGAACTGTCGTCGGCTGTCGGCAAATACGCGGCGGCCAGCCTGTACGCCGGGGATTATCTTACGACCGAAAAGCTTGCCGCCACGCTTGCAGAACAAAATCTTTTTTCGGCAGGTACTGATAAAGGCAAAATGGTGATATCCGTTACCCTGCCGTCGTTGGCCTCCGGCGTGTCCGGGCGGTTGCTGCCCGGAGATATTGTGAGCGTCATCGCTATTCCGCAGGGCACCGTCAATCAAACGCTGGGCGTGGAACCGGGCGAAGCGCCGGATACCGCTGTTTCCGGCGCGTATATCGACCCGGCACTTGCATGTATTGAGGTGTGCATGGTCACGACGAGTACCGGCGCGGAAGCCAGCGTGGAAGCACAGCCGGATGAGGACACAAAGAATACGTTACCCGTTACCATCTCCTTCTATGCCACCGAAGAACAGGCGCTGAAGCTGGCCGAGCTGGAGCAAGCAGGCGCTATTCATCTTGCATTCGTCGCCCGTGGAAACGCAGTTTCGGATTATGTACCCGATAGCGTGCTGGTGGGAACGGAGGTGGACTGACATGGTTTTCGCCATATGGGGACGCGACGGCACAGGTAAAAGCGTGCTGGCCGACGCGTTGGGTCGGATTTTTTGCAAGCAAGGCATTACAGCCATCATCGACACCGACTTAACCCAGCCGACACTTCCCGCACGGATAAACGGGAAGAAGCTCAGCGCTGACACATCGCTCGGCAAAGCCATATCGGGTATGGGAGCGGATGACGCCGCCAAATATTTGCACCAGCATCCCAAAGTGAAACGACTTTTTTATGCGGGACTGACTTCTCAGGACGAATATTTGTCCTTTGAACTGGGACTGGATGCTACCGACGCTGCGCGGGATTTTGTGGAACACTGTGCGGTTCTTGGGGATACGGTCCTCCTTGATATGTCGGGACAGCGCAGCGATCCCTTTGTACCGGCCGCGTTGTCCGGCGCAGATAAGATCATTATCCCCATTATGCCGAACGTTCAGGGCGTGTGCTGGTTTAATGCCGTCAAGCCCCTCCTTGAAGCCATGAATGCGGCAGGCCGCGTACTGCCTGTTGCGGCAATGGCGGACAGACAGCATGATCTCTCTGTTGTGGAGAAAGCGGCGGATATGCGGTTCATCGCGGCGCTGCCGTATGTAAGGGAATTCCGGCAGGACGGTGCGGATGCCGGTACGACGCCTGCCGCAACACGATACGCCAAACAGGTGCAGAAAATATTCGGGATGCTGCGGGAGGTGAAAGTATGAGTCGAACACTTCGGGAGCTGGCCTATGAAAAACAGAAGGCCGTCACTCAGGGAAAGGACGCATATGAAGCCATACTGGAGCAGGTGCGTACTGATATCTCCAAGGATCACGCGGAAACGCTTGCCCGGAGCGTCACCGAAAAATCCGCATCGGAGGCCGTCAAGCGGCTGATTGGCGAATATGTGACCGCTCATCAACTCCGCGTGGGCGGAATGTCCATGCAGACGCTGGCCGACAGACTGTATGGCGATATGGCGGGCTTCGGTTTTTTGGATAAATACATTTCCGATCCCGACATCGAGGAAATCGACGGCAATAGCTGGCGGGATATTGAGATCGTCACGCGCTACGGCTGGCATAAGGCTTCGGAACATTTTCTTTCGCCTCAGCATGCCGAGGACACCTTGCGTAAAATGGTGCGCCTGGGCGGTCTGGTACTGGATGGCACGAACCCCATTGTGGACAGTTATATTACACAGGGCATCCGCATATCGGCTATGATCCCGCCTATCACCGACCGGCGCAGCGGCGCAGTATTCAGTATTCGTCGCCAGCGCATGGCAAAAATCACAAAACAGCAGCTTGTCGAATGGCAGACGGCGACGCCGGAAATGCTGGATTTCCTCTCGCTGTGCATCAACTACGGCGTATCCATTGGATTGGCGGGCAAAACAGGCAGCGGTAAAACTACCGATATTGCCTATCTTTTAGGTGCAGCGGATAAAAACAAAAGAATCTATACCATTGAGGAAACGCGCGAGTTGGATTTGTTCAGTACGGACGATCAGGGGAACGCGCAAAACCGCGTCATCCACACCTGCATCCGTCCGTCAGACCTGCCCAACGCAGACGTGGACATGAACGATCTTTTAAGAAAGGCCATGCGCTTTAGCCCGGACATCATTGCCGTGGCCGAAATGCGTGGCGCGGAGGCCATGACGGCGCAGGAAGCCGCCCGCACAGGGCATGTGGTCGTGACCAGCCTGCACGCCAATTCCGCGCGAAAAGCATATGGACGTATTCTCTCTATGTGCCAGATGTCGGGCACCAACATTTCCACGAACATTCTCATGGGCTTTGTGGCCGAGGCGTTTCCTGTCATGGTGTTCAAACGCCAGTTCCCGGACGGGACGCGCCGCATCATGGAGATCGTGGAAGCGACGGGCGTTCGGGACGGCGTGGTGCAGGCGCGCACGCTGTTCCGGTTTGAAGCCGAAATGGGCAAGTTTATGCGGGTAGGCGGCATCTCCGAGGGCTTGGCCGACACGCTGCTGGAAAACGGTGCGAACGCGGCTGCCGTTGCCAAGCTTCAGGAGGTGCGAACATGACCATCGTTCAAATACTCTGCGCCCTGCTGATTATTGCGGGGCTTTTTTTGTTGCTGGACGTCCCAGCTTCGGATATGGCGCTCCTGTTCGTAAAGCCGTTCCAGCGACAGCGGGAACGAACGAAAAAGATACGGCGCATCACCGGCAAACCGAAAGGCAAGCTGGCCGCGACAGTGGCTGACGCCAAAGAAATGCTCGCGGCAGCGGGTATGAACGAGCAAATCGATGCTTACAAATGGGCTGCCGTCATATTGGCCATCGTGGGATTGCTGATCGGCCTCGCGCTGGATAACGTTCTCGCCGGGTTGGTACTGGCGGTTGGTTTGGGCTTCTCGCCGCTGATCGTCATCCGTATCCGTACCGGAGACTATATCCGAATTCTCAACGAGAAGCTGGAAAGCGCGATGGGAACCATCACCAACGCGTATGTGGCGGGCGGCGACCTGATCGGTGCGGTAGAAAACAACCTGCACCTGCTACCCTCTCCGCTTGACGGCGTGATTCGGCAGTTCTATACCGAGACGCAGCTTATTGATTCGGACATTGTAAAAGCACTGCGCCGAATGCGGGAGCGCATCGACAACCGCTATTGGCGGGATTGGTGCGACGTGTTGATACAGTGTCAGCGCGACAGGCAACTGAGGTTTGCCCTTCCTGGTATCGTTAGCCGCATTGGCGAAATGCGCCGGGCGCAAATGGAAGCGGACACAGCTATACAAAAACAGCTTGGAGACTATATTATCACGGTCATGCTGGTGCTGGGGGCCATTCCCCTGATGGGAGCCATGATGCCCGCGTGGTATACCATGCTCACGGCAACGCCCGTGGGTAAGATCACTTTGGCTGTGGTGCTGGCCGCCGTACTGGCGACGGCCATATGGGTGGCGCGCCTGTACCGTCCGGTGGAAGGCGGTGAATCAAAATGATGCTACTTTACCTCATTCCCGGCCTGTTGCTGGCCTTTGGATTATACCGCATGGCGCAGGCGATACTTTGCTTCCCTTCAGGAAAAAGTGCGGAAGCGGTCCGTAGCATTCACGGCAAACGGGACATTTCCGAACGCTTGCAGGCCGCGTTATCGCCGCTGGCCGTGCTGATTGCCAAGCTCTTTCCCATGAGCGAATATCGGCAAAAACGGCTGGCAGCAGACTTCGCGCGGCTCCATATGAGCGAGACGCCGCAAGAATATGTGGGAGCGGCCATGACAAAATCTCTGCTGTTGGCTCTCATCGGCCTGTTGTTTGTTCCCCTTGGCGTTCCTTGGCTGGCCCTGTTGACCGCCGCCGCAGCCGTTCTTGCCTACTTCCAGTGGATGCAAACCATCCGTAAGCGTGTGGAAGCGCAAAATCGGGAAATTGAAGCGGAGTTGCCGCGCCTCGTCGAAACCATGAACTACACCTTGCAGGACAACCGCGACATGCTTACCTTCTTTGAAAAATATAGGAAGGTTGCTGGCAAGGCGCTGGGTGTAGAGCTTGATCGGCTTATCACCGATATGCAGATTGGCAACCATGAAGCGGCGCTGCGAAATATGGACGCGCGGCTGGGCCTACCATCCTTTTCTACGCTGTGCGCGGTGCTGTGCGGCGTGTACCAGGGCGTCGATCAGCATACCAGCTTGGTCGTTCTGGAACAGGACATGCGCACGAAGGAGCGCGAAGCGTTGCGCCGATTGATGGAAAAGCGACCCGGACGCATCAAGATCGCCTCGTTCATTCTGACAATGCTTATGATCATCATGTTCATGGTGCCGCTCATCCTGCTTATCATAGGCAATCTACAAGCTGCGGGCTTCTAAGCTCATCCGTCCGTTTGTTTCGGCAGCCGAAGGGAGGGCTGTTTTTTATTGCCGCCGAACATAGACGGATTTTATATACACCCATCCCCATCTCTTCAAAATTAACTATGGAAAAGGAGAAATCATCATGCTGAAAGTCAAGAACACCATCCGCCGCTTTGTTTCCGAGAAGAAAGCCGAGGGCTTTTTGGACGTAGCCTTCAAAATTTTGATTGTCGTGGTCATCGGCGCAGCGGTCCTCATCATTCTCAATGCTGCGGTGCCAAATCTGTTCACCAACCTCATCGAGAAGATCAGCGGCGAGTTGACCGGCATCAACGTACTGCCGTAAACGGCAAATCACAGATGATGAGGGGCTGCCGCACGGTAGCCCCTTTTTCATTGGAAAGGAATCGGTATGAAACGTAAATTTATCCGCGACCAGACTGGCGAGGGCTACATCGATGTGGCAATCGCCATGCTCATCCTGTTTACGCTCATGGCCTCTCTTATGGCGCTGTTCCCGATATTTACCGCGCAGCAAAGCTTAAACCAGACCGCCAAGTACATGGCGCGGACCGTGGAGTTGTACGGCAAAGCAGACGATGAGACGCTGCAATCCGTCACGGAAAACGGGGATTTTATCACGCCCGACACCGTTGAAATAGAGACACAATGGCATGATGCGGCAGAAAAAACCATCCAGCTTAAAACGCAGTTTACCATCACCGTAACGAAAACAGTGCCCATTGTCATCTTTCGTCCCGCGCTGGGTAACCCGCTGGCCATCAATGTGCAAATTACCGCTTCCGCGCGTGGCATTTCGGAGGTGTATTTCAAATAATGAGACACTTTTTTCAAGACACGCGCGGGAGCGCGATTCTGTGGACGCTGTTCCTCATTCTCATTCTCTTTACGCTGTCTTTTGTTGTATACACGGGCACCACCGTGTACGCCAAATACCAGACTTGTGAAACCGAACTGGAACGTGCGGCTTTTGTGACGGTGGACGCGGGGCTGCTCAACACCAATGTGCGTGATCTGCAACTGAATGTTCCGGCAGATGCCGCCCAATCGCTGCTGGAGGAAAATCTGGCGGACGCAGGATGGGCGCGTGAGGACGGACGCTGGGTGAAATATAACGGCGAAAAGCTGGCCTACGCACTTGAGGGCGCGCAGCTTTCGGTGCAGGAGAAAACACTGCGGCTCGACGCGACGTTTGTCATGCCAGCGCCGTGGGCGATGAGCAGCGTTACGGAAATCCGCATCCCCATGACGGTGCTCTCGTCAGTGCTATATATCGATTAGAAGGGAGGCCGCTTATGAAGCGAAAAAAGAAGATATTCATATCGGTGGCGGCAGGCGTCGTTCTGCTGGTCACGCTGATCCTTTTTGCCAGCTCAGCGCTGGCCGCCGTCAGCGTCGGAACAAGAAATACGACCAATATGTTTGATTATAACGGCGGGTCGGGCTGGAAAGACCTGAAAACTCCGGAGCATTATATTGTTGGCACATCTCCCGAGCAGGTGGCCTATTGTTTACAACACAAAAATGATAGCCCGTCAAACTCATCCTACAACGATTCGGACATCCTGGGCACGTACTCCGCGCGTGTTCAGACCGGCCTGCGTATCATCTTTGAAAACGGCTATCCTTATTCGACGGGTGGATTAACAGCAACGGAAGCGCGATACGCCACGGCAAACGCGGTGCGTTTCTGGCTTTCCGAAAATGGAGATTCGGCACAGTACAATTTCACCAATCTTGGCGCGTATTCCGATTCGCAACTGCGCAGCTACGCGGCGGGCGGACAGATCGGCAGCAAAATCCGCGCGAATTCCGGGTACACCGACGTGCTGCAATTCTCGATAGAGCTTCTGATAAAGGCGCGATCCCAAGGCTTGATGACGCACAGCATTTCCCTGTCTGCGCCGTCTATGTCAATCAGCGGCGGCTATTTTGTTGGAACAGCCAGGGTTTATACAACGAATATGAACGGCGGGTACGTTCTGAACACCTCCGGGCTTCCTTCCGGCTCCAGCGTGTCCGGTTACACTGGGCAATCCGGTGATACGCTGACGATATGGGTCCCCATGAGCGAAGCAAATGCCAATCGGAGCTTTTCCATATCTGCAACGGGTCGGGACAACCGGACGCGCAGCAACATGTTTGCTTACGCGCCAACAAAAAGTAGTTTGCAGCGCGTGATTGTTGCCAAGAACGCCATATACAATGACGCGCAGACCGTGTGGGCTGCTGTAAACACGCCGCAGATATATGCCGATTTGACAGTGACGGCGCTCACACCCAATGCTTCAACCTTTGAAGCAGGCAGTCCGGTCAGCATAACGGCAACGGTGAAGAATCAAGGGCTGCGCAGCGCAGGTGGTTTCTATGTGTCCCTTACGTCCGCCGACTTGTCCACGCAGACAAAATACGTTTCCGCATTGGCTGCCGGAAGCTCCAGCAATGTTACCTTTTCCTATACGGCGGGACAATACGCCGCTGACAAGACAATCGCGATCACAGCGACGGCGGATTCCACGGACGCTATCGCAGAGAGCAACGAAAGCAACAATACAAGAAGCGCCTCGTTTAAGGTGCTAAAAATGAAGCAACCCGACCTGATCGTATCCGCGCTTTCCAGTAACAAAACCGAGTACACGCCGGGCGAAACGATCACGATTTCGGCTACAGTGCGCAATCAGGGAGAAAGCGCGGCGGGTGGATTCTATGTGGCGTTGTCCTCGTTCGATTTAACCACACAGACAAAATACGTTTCCTCGCTGGCCGCAGGCGGTACGACGACCGTGACCTTTACCTATACCGCTCCGACATTCACATCTACAAAAACCGTGACCGTTATGGCAACGGCGGATTCCACCGGCATTGTTGCGGAGAGTAACGAGAGCAACAACACAAGAAGCGCCGCCTTCAGTGTGCTGTCTCTGCCTGATCTGACCATAACGGCACTGGCCGGCGATAAATCGTTGTATGAAGCAGGTGATACAGTCACAGTATCGGCCACGGTGAAAAATATTGGGCCAACGTCCGCAGGAGCCACGACCGTGCGGCTAACTGTACCGAATATAGGGACATTTTCAACCAGCCTTTCCGCGCTTGGCGTGGGCGCAAGCCGGACAGTGACGTTCACGTTTACAGCGCCCACAGCTTTAAGTCCGCAGTCCATCACGGTCACGGCGTATGCCGATCCAGACAACAGGATCGCGGAGAGCAACGAGAGTAATAACAGTCGCACCGCCGTAGTTTCCATAAAAGCCCTGCGGCCCGACGTGGAGATCGTGGATTCAACGATTACAGGCTGGTATGCGGGCAAGGAAGTCACGGTGTCGGCAACGGTACGGAACAACACAGCGCAACCGGTGCCGTCCGTCGCCATTCGATTGACGATTGGCAGCGTGGCCTCCACGGAAAGCATTCCCATCCCCGGTAACGGCAACAATCTGGCGGTGTTCCGCATCACCGTACCGGCTGCCGGAAACTACACTGTGAAGATCACCGCAGACCCGGACGGCAGTCTGGGTGAAACGGATGAGAGCAACAATGTCCTGACAAAAGATATTCAAGTCATGAATGTCCCTGCTTCCACCGTGGCCGATCCTGACGATACTGCGATGGAACAGCGGTATACAGCGTATGGGCTGAGCAGCCTGTCAGTTCCCGCATCCTCCACCTATCACACATGGCAGGAGGTTAGGCTGCAAAGCGGCAACTATGTCACCAAGACCTACTATGCCCGCCTGACCACCACATTCCGGATACTGCCGGACAGCCGTATCGCGTATGCAGATAAGCCCCGGCAGATGGAATCCGGCTTCGGGTTTTCCGTTCAATGCACCACGACACTGACCACCAACTACGACCATCCAGAAAAGCTGGTTGGTGTGCAAATGATATGGGTACGGTATCCAGAATCGGCATATGGGCAGTTAAGCGCATGGCAGAATGTTCGGGACGACCTGCAAGTCCAGACGGGAACAGCGGGAAACATGGCCGCCACATGGCAACTGTCTGTAAATCCGTATTCGGTGACGGGAAGCCGGTTGCACTATACCCCTCTATGGTTTCCTGATGGGGAGTACGTCGCGTGGGCGCAAGCGTTTTACGCATGGAGTCCCATCGGACAATTATTTGAGCACAAGACCGATACGTTGACCATTGAGGGCGATATGTACGACCGGATCACGACGGTCAAGAGGTAATGAATATGGATATTGCCTTGCGCATCCTGACGGATGCTTTTTTTATTGCCCTGCTTATATGGTGCGCGTACACAGACATCCACACGCACACCGTACCCAACACAGCCGTTGTCCTGTTGATGAGCCTGGGGCTGGTGCATACGGTGCTGGTCGGACTATCCGGCAGCGTATGGTGGCCCTATCCGGCAGGGCTGGCGCTGGCTATCCCGTTTTTCATCGTCTGGCTAAAAGGCGGCATAGGTGCTGGCGATGTGAAGCTCCTCATGGGCATCGGGCTGTATCTCGGGCTGGCGGGCACCCTGATATCCTTTGCCCTTATGCTGCCAATGCTCATTGTCTGCATGATCCATTCCCTGCGAAAAAATGGAACACTCAGGCATGCTATTCCATTTGCACCCGTACTGGCCTTTGGCGCGGGGACCGCCGTGATAGTCGGATATCTGTATGCTTTCATATTGCTCTGAAAAGGAGGTTACGTCGATGGAACTCAAAGCGATTTTGGGAATTGCTCTGGTGGCGTTTATCGTGGGCGCGGCAATATGGCTGCGTTTGCGCAAGAAAAACAAATAGCCCGGCGATTCCCATAGGGCGGCCTATATGAAGCTGCCCTTTCTACATATCGAAACGAAAAGGAGGATTGCGTCATGTATCACTTGCTCAACCCAAGCCTTGCACGGCGTTATGGCATACATGCGGCGCTGGTGGCGAAATACATTTGGGATGAGATTTGGGCAAATGAGAGTGCCGGAAGATGTTCTTTCGAGGGCAAGACATGGATGTGCTCCAGCCAGATGATGTTCACGGCCATCATGCCGTACCTGACAAAGAATATGGTACGCCGGGCGCTGGAGCGTTTGGTGAAGCAAGGCGTCATTGTGCGCGGTGAATTTGGCGAAAGCCCATTTGACCGCACCTCATGGTATGCCTTTACGCAGTTTGGTTCGCTGATGATGCGAGAAAGCGAGGAGAAAAAAGATGAACGATGAAAAGCGGATGGCAGGTGCATATGAAATCCTGTATGCGATCCACATTGGCGATAAGGAAATCGTGTTTGGCGAAAACCCGGATATAGCCGCACCCACCCGATTTTTTGCGGGCTGGTGCGATAAAAATGAGCTGTTTGAGCGATACATCGGGGATGAAACCGGCGACTATCTGAAAGCCATGCGGATATTTGTAGACGGCCTTTCGGCGCAGATTGAAAAGGTGGAAAAGGAACGCGCCGCTGTGACCGTACCCATGGCTCCCATTACCGCTGAACAGTGTTACCCCAACGACCTGAGCCAGAATATCGAGGGTAAGGTTGTGGCGGTACGCGCCGGAGTGCTGAGAAGCGAATATCAGACGGCAGATCGGCAGCTTGTGCTGGTGACAGGCGGCTTTGGGTCACACGCGAATTCGCGCGGCAGCGCCGTGTTCTGCACCAATCTTTATTCTGGCAAGCATACCCGATGGGAACGGCGTGATATTCAGGGCGAGGTCAAACCGGAACATATCCCCGAGTGGGCACAGGAACGCCTTGCCGCATTACAGGCCGAAAAGCAAACGCCTGAGAAAAACAATGATAAGGAGAGATGAACCATGGCAAAAGAGATTATTTTTAGTGATGCGTATAGGCGTGAGCTGTTTCGCATACCCGCCGATAGCTGTATCCACGTCATTTCCTTTGACGGACAACGAACTACCTATCCGTGCAAATATGTAAGCGCCGCCGAAACGAATATCGGCGGCTGTATTTATGAGAGCGGCACCTTTGCCCAGGAACAGGCGGAAAAGGGCGTGGTGTTCGCGCCAAGCGATCAGCGCCCGGAGGATATCGGCATGTACGAAATCCACCAGATACGCAGTACGCGCCAAACGGACTACGCGTTCCGCTCTTTTGAGGAAGCGCAGAACGCCTTTCAGCCATTGGATTACACGCGTGCATACGCCGGAATGCTTGCGCCAGGCCAATCCCTGGAGCACCTGTTTGCGCTGCACAACGCTGGCGAGCGCCCCTTCGGGCGCAAGATGCGGTCCATATCGGTGAGCGATGTGGTGGTCATCTTAAAGGATGGAGCTGCCACCGCCCATTATGTGGACTCCTTCGGTTTTGTACCCGTGCCGCGATTTCTAGAACCGGGCACGCTTCCCGTTTCGGAGCGAAACTCCATATCCGGCTATACCGTTACGGTCAGCGTTCCGATTGGCAACAAGGCATTTGTGCTGGCGGAGAACCCGCGTGCTGTCCAGCCCTTTGTCACATGGCAGAGCAGCCGGGACAATAAGAACTGCGAATGGGGCCACTATTATGACCGCCGCACGGACGCCGTGCGGGACCTGTACCGACGCGTGAATCAGGAACGAGATTTTCAGCGTGATTTCCCGCCGAAAAAGAGAGATTTGGAGAGGTGAGCGTTATGGAACTGAACATCCGGGCCATGACGCCCGAGGAAATCAAGTACAGCTATAGCCAGAGCCAGCAGCTCAGGATGCAGTGCGGCAGCATCGGACACCTGCGCGGGGATTTCGGCCCCAAGGGCTACGAGTTTTATACAACCTGGGATGAGCATAACTCCAGGCTGAAAACAGAAGCCTTCAAATCAGAGCTTGATGAGGTTATCAATGCCCTGCGCTCCGATGAATACGGACTTTTGAAGGACCGCTACGCCATGGGCGAGTTCAAACAGCGGTATCCCGAAAGCGCTTTTACCGGCAATTACACCACCGAATACGGATTTCGGGCGGATACACAAGAGCACGCCTACCTGCTGCGCTGCAATCCGGTTCGGGGCGATTATAATTTCTACTGCTTTTGCTATCAGGCAAAATGGCTGGACAGGAACATGGAGAAAGCCCGGCAGGGCATCCGCTTTATCGACCCGCACTATAAGGAGCTGTTTCGCGTTCCGGATGGCGGCAAGATTGTGATAACGGCCGCCTGGGGTGAGAAGATGGAGCGCGCCTGCCGGTATATCGACGACACGCATGTGGAGGTTGGTAAAGAGCTGTACCACATCTGCCAGTTTGCCGAAATCATGGAGAAAAACGGCGCGACCTATGAGCCGCTTGAGAAAAACCGGCCGAAAAACAAAGATTACGAACGATAGGAGGCGCTGCGCATGGAAGCAAAGCACATGATATGGAGCGATATTGCTCTCAATTATGAGGATTGGCGCGGCGATCTGGAAGCAGAGTACCCGGATATGAGCGAGGACGGACGCATTGCCCTTATGCATGAAATCAATGCCGACTATCTGGACGATGAACGGATGAACCTCAATATCCAGATGCCCCGTGAAATCATCATTATTGGCGATTTAGGGTTATGGAACGGGCGGTTCTCCGGCTATAAGATGGTGGACAGCGGAAATATCCGGGACTGCCTGTTCTCCGACTGCGATTATAACGAATGGTATGTGGATGCAAAGGGCGACATGCGCTGCACCGCCATCCACCACGACGGTTCTAACCATTACCTCTACCGGGCGGTCAGGGAAACCGCCACCCATGACCAGCTTGACCGGCTGAAAAACCTCATCTACCATGGCAGGGCCACACGCTGGAATATTGAGCGCGCCACGGAGCGCCTGGGAGATAAAATCGGTGATGTATATGGCTGGACCTTTCCCAAGGTTCAGCGCGAAACAGCATATGAACGATAGGAGGTGCCGCAGATGGCGCGAAAATATGAGCTGATTACCGAGCTGTACCATCAGACGCTGGGGGAAATCACATCCTTGCAGGGGGCGTGGCGGGCCTTCCTGCGCAGCGCCTGCTGCAACTATAAATGCCGGTTCGATGAACAGGTTTTAATTTACGCGCAGCGCCCGGATGCCAGGGCTGTGCTGGAGCTGGAGGATTGGAACAAAAAGCTCGGGCGTTGGGTCAACCGTGGTGCGGCCGGCATCGCCGTGTTCGATGACATCCATACCGGCCGTTCCCGGCTCAAGCATTACTTTGACGTTTCAGATACCCACGCCAGCCGCTTCTCCCGCCCGGTGCCCATATGGGAGATGCAGGAACGGTATGAGGATGAGGTCATCGAGGCGCTGGAAGGCTCCTTCGGTGAGGTCCAGAACAACGGCGCTTTAGACAGTACGATCTTGGAAGTTGTGTCTAATGTGGTGGAAGACAACTATCAGGATTACTTTCGTGAACTGATGTACTGCCGTGAAAACAGCTTGCTGGAGGAATTGGACGAATTTAATGTGGAGGTGTATTTCAGGCAGGCGCTGGAAGCCTCCGTATCATATATGTTGCTGGAGCGGTGTCTGGGCGGCGCTGCCGACCAGTACGCCCAGCTTGTAGATTTTTCGCCTATACTGAACTTCGACACCCGCGAAACCGTGAACGCCCTTGGCATCGCCACCAGCGATATAGCGGAAATGGTGCTCAAGGAAATTGCCCTAACCGTCCGCAACATCCAGAAGCGGGAACGCCAGCAAAATCGCACAGTTGATAAAACACAAGAGGCCGGTTATCCTGTAAATGAACAGGAAACCAGCGAGCCGGAAAGGAGTGTTGAATATGAATCTGACATACCGCAGAGAGGGAGACTACAATCTGCCCAACCTGCTGCCCCCGCAGGAGACGGAGGTACACCTTGGGAAATACGCGTTGCTGCGCAGGAAGTTTCTCAAGGAGAACCGCCGCGTGACCTACACCAACCTTCTGACATCGGGCAAGCTCAACAGCCACCTGATGGAGATCGAGCGGACGGCGCTTTCGAGGCTGGAGCAGATGGTGCCGCAGATGGCGAAGGCCGAGGGCGTGACGGAGGAACTGAAAGCCACCGATCAGATGAAATGGGTGGGTCTGATGAACAACATCCGTCACTCGGCGGAGGAAACGATACTGAGCGAGCTGATCTACAGCTAAATACCGAAAGCTCCGAAGAAGCGGACAGCGACGAGCTGCCCGCTTCTTTAGATGATACGCTCATCATGGGCGTCATCGCCAATAAAGACGATGAACTCAAATACAAAAAACAGCAGATCGCGCTGTTCTTCTCCATTCATCCCGACGAGAGCGAACGCGCCGAATACCTCAAATCCGCCTATCCCGACCGCTATACGGAAATCCTGGTGGGCGCAAAGCGCGTCCGCTTCAAGCCCCAGGAGGACGGTTTGCTCATGTGGGAGGGCGCATACCTCTCCCGCAGCAGCGAGGCCGTTTTTTCGTGGCAGACCGTCGCCGCGTGGACGGCACAGCTCATAGAGAAAAAGGAATACCATATTAACAGGGACATTAAGACGCTTAAAACTCAGGCAAGCCAGCAAATGTCCCTTTTTGATTTATCCCCGGTGGAGAACGACACGCCATATGAGCAGGTATCTCTTGCGGGAGCCTTTTCGATTCCGCAAGGCGTTATTGACGAAGCCCTGTGCCTAGGCGGGAACGAGCCGTATTGTCTGGAGCGCATCTGCGCATGGTTCTCTAAGGATTACCCGTTGGAGCAAAACGCGGCGTTTCTATGCGAGGAATACGGCACCTCCGGCAAGGGCTTTTTCTCCGGCGTCAGCCCGTATGCCCTCTGGTTCGATGGGGCCGGTATCCGTATCGGTATGGGCCGGACGGCGCAAAGCGCCACGACCCTTATTACCTGGGAAGACACGGCGAAGCGAATACGCGAGCTTTTGGATATGGGGCGCTATGCGCCTCAAAGCATACTGGATAACGCGCCGGAGAACGAGCGCAAGGAGTTGGCCGAGCATTTATGGTACACGGTACAGGATTTTTCGCGGGAAGCCCACGATGAGAACCTTATCCCTACTATCCTTGCGATTTACAACAGTCATGGAGGTTTTCCGGATAACACCGCGCAAATCCGGGAGCTGCTAAAGGATAGCGAAACGGTATCCACTCTCATCACCGAGGTGGAAGCCTTTGCCGTGCGTTATGCTGAGAATCCCGGCCTGATGCGCTTTCGGTTCCGCCGACATGATGAAATCCTCACCGGCCTGCATGGCCTTTTGCGCCCGCATATTGAGTTTTCTGCCAGCCCGGATTTCTCCCTTGAACCCAAGCAGTTCATTACCAATGACGAGATCGACCGGCTGCTCACCGGTGGCAGCAATATTCAGCACAGTAAGTTCCGCATCTACTCATATTTTCTTGAAGGGCATACGCCGAAAGAAAGAGCCGACTTCCTGAAGCACGAATATGGTTCAGGCGGTGGTGGGCGGTTGGGCTTTAATGAAAACTACGACTCCAAGGGTATTTCCTACAGCCGAGAAAATGCCGAGTTTGTTCCCTACGACACCATCCTTTTGAAATGGCCGCAGGTGGAAAAGCGCGTCAGCGAGCTGATCCGGCAGAGCAAATATATGTCGGAAAAGGAACTGGCGTATATCCCCACGTATGAAAAGCATGAGCTGGCGCGGGAGATTCAGGGCTTTTTCTCAGGGATTCCCCAGGAAACCCCACGCCCCTTCCCGTATGGCTTTGACTTCTACGAAGCGGTGAAGCTGATCGAGCCGCAGCTTGACGATCCGGTACGGGTGGATGAAATCTACCGGATGATGCTGCCCGTATGGGAGGTCACGACCCAGGGCGACCGACATTATGACTTTCAAAAACGGGCCTTTGAGCATATGACAGCGTACCGCAACGGTACGTTTTCTTTATTTGGCGAGAAAAAAGGGCCTGCCTCTATTCCGGTGCAAACGGAGGAAACACTCGCACCCCCTCTGGCAGCGGCAAAAGAATTACCAGCCGAAAGAGAGAGGACGGATTACAACGATCTGGCCGAGCGCCTGATTCGATTTTATCAGGAATACGACCCATATGATTACCTCGACAGCATGGAGCTGGGCGAAACCGCTGAGGACGCCATCACCACGCTGGAGGCGCAGCTTCAGGAGGAAGGCGCGCGTGCCGGGATACTGGAAACCCTGCAAAGCTTTTTGGATGAAACAGACCCGGAAGAAGAAATCGCCGTTGACCTTACGCTGTTCATAGAGGAACTGGAAACCCTGCCTCCTGCCGCTGGTCAGCAGACGCCTGCACAGCCATTCCCGGAGAACCTTGTCGGGCAGACCGTCATGCTGGACGGTCGGGAATTTGTGGTGGACCGCGTGGATGCGTCTATTCACACAGCATTTCTTAGGGGCACTGTTTTTCAAAACGGCGTGGAAACGCCCGTTGTCCGGCATGAAATCACTTTTTCGATACGAGAACTCCTTGAAGAACAGCGCCTGCGGGACCGTGTTTCCGATACCCTCAGCGAAGCCGGCTTTGCGGTAACAGATGAGCTGGTCAGCGACGGCCTGAAAGAATACCGGGCGGGCGGCGGCAGCGGCGGACATGAAGACGTGGCCCGATTTATCCAGGAAAAGTATCTCACTGGCGAACCCATATGGGAAAAGGTTGAAGGTGGCGAAGTCGCCCGCGTGCGGATCGACCTGATGCCCGATACTACCCCACAGCGCTTAGCAATAGACACTTCCGAGACATTGATTGAGGGGTATTTGTTTGATACTCAGGTTGTATTTGATAATGACAACGCCGCTAAAATATCCGCACTTCTGGGTATAGAACAACAGCCATACGAGTATGCAGAAAACGAATTTATTCCCTTATGCCGCTTTCCCACCGCCGAACTGGAAGCAAACCAGGAGAAACTGCTGGAACAAGGCTACACGCTCTCCGTATTTGAATGGGATTCATCCAAAGGAGAGTTTCTGGATGTTATAAAAGAAAAGCATGCCGCTATACCGGCCGAAAAAGAAACAACGCTGGCTCCGCCCAAGCCCAAGCGGGAGCGCGTGCTGTTCAGCACCCTCCACCCTGAGATTCCCGCCGAGCAGCGGCATAATTTCCGCATTACCGATCCCGAGCTTGGCGTGGGCACTCCGAGCGAGAAATTTGCCGCCAATGCCGCAGCGATCCGTACTTTAAAGCAGATTGAAAATGAGAACAGACTGGGAACCCCGGAGGAACAGGAAGCCCTTTCCCGGTATGTCGGCTGGGGCGGTCTGGCGGATTGCTTTGATGACCGCCACGGCAAGTATCTGGAACTGAAAAACCTCTTAGATGAGGACGAATATGCCGCCGCCAGAGCCAGCAGCCTGACGGCTTTTTACACCTCCCCCGTGATTGTGGAGGCCATGTATAAGGCGCTTTCCCAGATGGGCTTTCAGACCGGAAATATTTTAGAGCCGGCTTGCGGCGTGGGAAATTTCATCGGAATGATCCCGGACAGCATGGCGGACAGCAAAGCCTACGGCGTGGAGATCGACAGCATATCGGGCCGCATCGCCCGGCAGCTTTACCAAAACAGCAGCATTGCCGTGGACGGATTTGAAAAGGTGGATATGCCCGACAGCTTTTTCGACATTGCCGTGGGCAACGTACCCTTTGGGGACTTCAAGGTGCTGGATAGGCGGTACGACAAGCACAAATGGCTGATCCATGACTATTTCTTCGGTAAAACACTGGACAAAGTGCGTCCGGGCGGTATTGTGGCCTTCATCACCAGCAAAGGCACCATGGACAAGAAAAACTCCGCCGTGCGCAAGTATCTGGCGCAGCGGGCCGACCTTATCGGGGCCATACGCCTGCCTGACAACGCCTTCAAACGCAACGCGGGCACCGATGTTACAAGTGACATTATCTTTTTACAAAAGCGCGACCGCATGACGGATATCGAACCGGATTGGGTACACCTGGACACCGACGAGAACGGCATCCGTATGAACAGCTATTTTGCAGCGCATCCAGATATGATTTTGGGCGATATGGTCATGGAATCCACCGCCTTTGGTATGGACAGCGCCTGTAAGCCGTATGAGGGGGCCGACCTTTCCGAGCAGCTATCCGAAGCGGTTTCCAATCTCCATGCGGAGATTACCGAATACGAGGTGGACGAACTGGAAGGCGACGAGGATTTGTCCATTCCCGCCGACCCGTCCGTGCGCAACTTCTCCTACACCATCGTGGATGGCAAAATCTACTTCCGCGAAAACTCAAGGATGCACCCGGTAGAGCTATCCGTCACCGCTGAAAACCGTATTCGCGGAATGATCGTGCTCAGGGACTGTACCCGGCAGCTCATGGCCTACCAGACCGAGGACTACCCCGAAGACATGATCCGGCAGGAGCAGGTGCGGCTGAGCCAGCTTTACGACGATTACACCCGGAAATATGGGCTTCTGTGCAGCCGGGGCAACAGCCTGGCCTTTGGCGAAGATTCCAGCTACTGTCTGCTTTGTTCTTTAGAGGTGCTGGATGAAGAAGGCAATTTTCTGCGCAAGGCCGATATGTTCACCAAACGTACCATCCGACCCCATGTGCCGGTCACGTCGGTGGACACAGCCAGCGAAGCCCTGGCTGTATCCATTTCCGAAAAGGCGCGGGTGGATATGGCGTATATGGCGCAGCTCTCCGGCAAAAGCGAAGCCGAGTTGGAAGCGGAGCTGTCCGGCGTTATCTTCCGGGACATCAACTGTGCCACCGATCCCGACCTGATACCCAAAGCGTTTGTGGATTTGCAGAAATTCCCCTTTGTGACGGCGGACGAATATCTGTCCGGCAATGTGCGAAAAAAGCTGCAAATGCTCAGGGCGCTGGAAACGGTGTTACCAGCCGAAGAAAAAAACAGGCTCCAGACCAGCATTACTGCCATGGAAGCGGTGCAGCCGGAAGACCTGACTGCCGCCGAGATAGGTGTGCGCATCGGGGCTACATGGATACCGCCTGAGATCTACAAGCAGTTCATGTTTGAGCTGTTTGATACCGGCAGGAGCGGGCGCAGCCGGATGAACGTGCTTTATTCCAAGTACACCGGCGAGTGGAACATCACCGAGAAAACCTCCGATTTTGGCAACATCAAGGCGGTGACCACCTACGGCACCAAGCGGATCAGTGCCTATCACATCTTTGAGCAGACGCTGAACCTCAAGGATGTGCGTATCTTTGATACTATCATCGAAAACGGCAACGAAAAACGCGTTCTCAACAAACGGGAAACGGCCATCGCCCAGGACCGGCAGGAACTGATAAAGTCTAAATTCACTGAATGGCTCTGGAAGGACATCGACCGCCGCGAGATGCTTTGCCGCATCTACAACGATACCTTCAACAGCATCCGGCCCCGTGAGTACGACGGTCAGCATATTACCTTTAGCGGCATGAACCCGGAGATCACGTTGCGCAGCCACCAGATCAACGCCATTGCCCATGTCATGTACGGCGGTAATACACTGTTGGCCCACGAAGTGGGCGCTGGCAAGACATACGAGATGGTAGGCGCTGCAATGGAGTCCAGGCGGCTGGGGCTGTGCGCCAAATCTCTCATTGTCGTACCCAACCATATCACCGAGCAGTGGGCTGGCGAATGGCTCCAGCTCTATCCATCGGCAAATATTTTGGTAGCCACGAAAAAGGATTTTGAACGAAAAAACCGACGCAAATTCTGTTCCCGCATAGCTACCGGCGAATACGACGCCATCATCATTGGGCATTCGCAGTTTGAGAAAATTCCTATGTCCAAGGAGCGGCAGGAAGCCATCTTACAGCGGCAGATTGATGAACTGACCTTTGGCATACTGGAAGCTAAATCCGCAAAAGCGGAACGCTACACCATCAAGCAGATGGAAAAAACCCGAAAAGCCATTGAAACCAAGCTTGAAAAACTCAATGACCAGAGCAGAAAGGATGATGTCGTTACCTTTGAGGAACTCGGCATTGACCGGGTGTTCATTGACGAATCGCATTATTTCAAAAACCTCTTCTTAATTTCAAAAATGCGCAACGTCGGCGGCATCGCACAGACCGAAGCGCAAAAAAGCTCCGATCTGTTTATGAAATGTCAGTACCTCGATGAAATCACGGATGGGCGCGGCATGGTGTTTGCCACGGGGACGCCGATCTCGAACTCTATGGTGGAGCTGTATACCATCCAGCGGTATTTGCAGTACCGTACATTGCAGGAGATGGGCCTGACCCACTTTGACGAGTGGGCGGCGAACTATGGCGAAACAATTACAGCCATTGAGCTGTCGCCCGAGGGCACCGGCTACCGGGCCAAGACACGGTTTGCCAAGTTCTACAACCTGCCCGAGCTGATGTCGGTTTTCAAACAGATTGCGGATATCCAAACAGCGGATATGCTCAACCTTCCCGTGCCCAAGGCGAATTTCCATACCGAGGTTATAAAGCCTTCTGAGTTGCAAAAGGAAATGGTGGCCGGGCTTGCCGAGCGTGCCGAAGCCATACGCGCAGGCAATGTCGATCCGAGCGTCGATAATATGTTGCGGATCACCAACGATGGGCGCAAGCTGGCGCTGGATATGCGGCTCATGAACCCATTGGCGGCAGACGATGAAAACAATAAAACCTCTGCCTGTGCCCGGAATGTCTACCGAATATGGGAGCAATCCAAGGAGCAGCGGTCGGCGCAGCTTGTGTTCTGTGATCTATCCACCCCTAAAAATGACGGTTCCTTCAACGTATACGACGACCTCAAGCGCAAACTCATGGAGAAAGGTATTCCCGAGGGCGAAATTGCCTTTATCCACGATGCTAACACAGAAACGAGGAAGGCCGAACTGTTCGCGAAAGTGCGTTCCGGCCAAGTGCGCGTCCTCATGGGCAGCACGCAGAAAATGGGCGCGGGCACCAACGTACAGGATCGCCTGATCGCGCTCCACGATCTCGATTGTCCATGGCGGCCCTCCGATCTGGCGCAGCGCCTGGGCAGGATTGTCCGGCAAGGCAACCTGAACCCGGAGGTAGAGATTTTCCGTTATGTGACGGAAGGAACCTTCGACAGCTATCTGTACCAGCTTGTGGAGAACAAGCAGAAGTTTATCGCGCAGATCATGACCTCTAAGACGCCGCTGCGCGCTGCCGAGGATGTGGACGAGACGGCGCTTAACTACGCGGAAATCAAGGCGCTGGCCTCCGGCAACCCGCTTATCATTGAAAAATGCAATCTGGATATGGAGGTGGGCAAGCTCACAATGCTTAAAGGAAACCATCTCAGCCAGAAGTACGCATTGGAGGAATTGGTCATCCGCAAATACCCGGAGTCCATCAAACTGCTGACGGAAAGACTGGCAGGCTATGAGCAGGACATTGGGCTTGTGGCATCACATCCGAAATTGCCTGAACAGTTCCCGCCAATGGAAATCATGGGCACAACCTATGCCGAAAAGGAACCCGCAGGTAAGGCGATTATAGACGCCTGCACCAAAATGACAGGCTCCGATGCTGTGTTTTTAGGCCAGTACCGGGGTTTCTCCATGGTACTGGTCTACGACGGGCCGAGCAACGAATACCGGCTGACCCTTAAAGGCACGCTCTCCCATACCGCCGTGCTGGGCGCGGATATTTACGGCAATCTGACCCGCATCGACAATGTGCTGGACGGGTTTACAATGAAACATGATACCGTAATAGCGGAGCTTGACAATACGCGGGTACAGCTTGAAAACGCAAAAGCCGAGCTGGCTGCGCCGTTCTCCCGCGAAGCCGAGCTGACGGAAAAAACAGCAAGGCTTAAGGAACTCAACATCCTGCTTAATATGGATGAAAAGGACCGCTCCCTTGTGGATGCAGAGCCGGATGAGCTTGCTGATAAGTCGCAGAGGAACCGGGATTACGAGCGGTGATTTGCAGGTTTGCCCGGCAAGGGCTTCCCTATTAAAATGGAAGTACCAAGCAATAAGGAGAGGATGTGCCATGGAGTTGGAGAAAAGTCCGTTTTACGATTTGCCGGAGCGGATCGCGCAGGATTTTAATGAGTTTGACAACAATATCTGCCGTGATTTATCCGGCGCAAACGAAGAATATACTTCCCTTCGCAAACGAAGCCTTGAGATCAGCGAACGGCATCCTGTCATTGAGCAGGTGCTGGAGCGTGCCGGTGCAATATCCCTCACCGCAGAGGAACACGCGGCGCTGGTGGAGTATATGAAGCTGGCGATAGAGATTGAAAATCTGGAACGGCTGCACATCTATTTTCGCGGCCATACGGATTGCTTTTCCTACCTGAAACGAATCGGCGTGATCTGAGGGATATCCAGAAGCAAAAGGCGGTACGAACAGCGTGCCGCCTTTTGCCGTATATGGCGCATCTGCTTTGATGATGCAACAAAATATATAGAACGGAGAAAAAATGTCATGACCAATGAACAACTCAATACGGCGCTTTACAAAAAGATGTTTTCCGAACAGGAAAAATACCGTAATTGGCTACTCACACAGTCCCCGGAGGAAATCCTGAACCACAGCTACGAGTACAACATCCGCGAGGATATTTTATTGTCTTTTGAAAACAACGATCTTTCGGATGCGCAGGCCAGGGTGCTCTTGCGTTCTGCCAAGCCGCTGGCCGATTTATTTAAGGAATACGATAACCGTGTTACAGAGCACATGGATAGCATTTGGGACGCCGTGGAATCCCATGCCGATGAACTGCATAAAAAGCGTGAGCATATCCGCGATGAGCGATAACACATTCCCTCCCGCATTGAAAAACGGAATTCGCCTTGTTGCAACATCTGTGAAACGGGATTCGTTTACCTTCCTTGAATTATGGATACAAATATGATACCATAAGGATGACTTTGCGGGAAGGAAGCATAGCGATGCCCGATTATGATGAGATGACAAGGCAGTGGCGGCAAAGCCTGATTGAGCGGATCATACAGGCGCGGACAGACCGGGGGCTGACACAGGCGCAGCTTGCGACAATGGTTGGGACACAACGTTCCAACATCTCCCGGCTGGAAAGTGGCGCGCACAATCCCTCTCTGGATTTTCTTTTGAATGTCGCCGCTGCGCTGCATATGGAATTGGATTTGGTTCCAAAGGAAAAGGAGGACACGGCTACCATGGAAAACCTCTATGAGCTTCGATTGTATGATACGCCTTTGTTGGAATTTAAGCTGGAGGAGAAGGGCGTCAGCCTGACGGCGGAAATTTCGACCGTGCCGAATGAACAAAAGCATTTGCTGCCTCTGGATTTACAGCTAACCGACGAAGGGATATTAAGCTGGCTGCGGCATCGGGTGATCCCGAAAAACCGCGCCTTTGTGGAAGAAATACTAAAGACGCTGGGGCTTTCGGTGGGAAACACCAAGGGCATCATCGACGTATGCAAGGGCCTGTCCCTCAACGACAGCTTTTGGGTGGTTCCCAAGGGCTTTGCCGGGACGTTTGCGGAATACAACCTCTATGAGAACGAGTTCTCGGAAATTCTTTCGCTGGTCGCGTACACGGGCATTGGGCAGAGCAACCGGGCCTTTACTACTTCTCCCGAACTGACCACGGGCGGTATGCTGCCCAAGGCGTGGCACCGGCTGGAGAACGGCGAAATCTATTTGTATAAAGGCGGCACCAGCGGCGCGGCCAACACCGGTAACGAGCCGTACAGCGAGTTTTACGCCTGCCAGATCGCCCAAGCCATGGGCCTAAAAGCCGTCGTTTATGATTTGGAACGTTGGAAAAGTATTCTGGCGTCCAAATGCAGACTGTTTACGGATATCGACACCGCCTTTATCCCTATCGGGCGGCTGGTGCGCACCGGCGGTTTGCAGGCTTGCCTTGACTACTGCGCCGAATTGGGCGAGGATTTTCTGGAAGCCGTTCACAGCATGCTGGTCTTTGATGCCGTGATCTACAACGAGGACCGGCATTTCGGCAACTTCGGCGTATTACGGGATAACCACTCCGGGGCGATTATCGCTCCGGCTCCCATCTTCGACAATGGGCTTTCGCTGTTCAATTATGCCATGAGGGATGATATTGCCCATCTGGACGAATACTCGAAAACGCGTTTTCCCGCGTATGGGGATATTTCCTTTGAGCGTATTTGTACCGAGGTCATGGGCAAGGCGCAGGCGCAGCAGCTTCGTCGTTTGATCGGGTTCAAATTTACCCGGCATCCCTCTATCAACTGGCCAGAGGAACGGCTGGAGGCCATTGAGAAGCATACGCAACGCCGTGTGAGGCAGCTCTTAGGGCTTTCACGGCAGAAGGATACGCCGTCCGTGGAGCGGTAAATACCCAGGAAAACTGAATATCCCCCGCGCTTATGCCGTCCGGCTCATTCGGGCGGCTTTTTCTATTCCCGGAGGTGAAAAGATGCCATATATCGACCCGGAGGTGATCTTAGAAGCCAAACAGATGGATCTTCTGACCTACCTCCAGAATTATGAGCCACATGAGCTGGTACATTTCTCCGGCAACACCTACTGCACGCGCAGCCATGACAGCCTGAAAATCTCCAACGGCAAATGGTTTTGGTGGAGCCGGGGTATCGGCGGCAGATCGGCTCTCGACTATCTGGTTAAGGTGCGGGAGCTTTCCTTTACGGACGCAGTGGAACAGATCATGGGACGAGCGGCAAGCATACCGCCTGTTTTTGTACCCCAACAGAAGCAAGGACCGAAAGCCCTGCTCCTACCCGAACCGTATCCCCATACGGATGAGGTGGAACGCTATCTGCTGCGTCGTGGCATCGACCAAGCACTCATCCAGACCTGCATCGCGGCTGGACGTATTTACGAGAACCACAACGAGCCGGAACCCGGTGGCAATGTGTATATCAATGCCGTGTTTGTGGGATTTGATGCGCAGGAACATCAGAAATACGCCGCGCTGCGCGGAATCAACGGTGTTTTCAAGGGCGAAGCCACAGGCAGCGACAAACATTACTCGTTTGCGCTGCCGACATTGGAGCCGAGCGATTCCGTCCATCTGTTTGAAAGCGCCGTGGATTTGCTTTCGTATGCCACTCTTATGAAAATGAGCGGCAAAGACTATTCTACGGAAAACCTGCTTTCCCTGGCTGGAGTCTACCAGCCGCAGAAGGATATTTCAAAAAGCAAAGTTCCCGCCGCGCTGACGCGATTTTTAGAGGATAACCCGCAGGTGAAAAACGTGCTGCTGCATCTGGACAACGACTATGCAGGGCGTATGGCGACCAAGGCCATAATGACAGTGCTGCCCAAGGAATATGAGGCCACAGATCGCCCGCCGCCCGCCTGTAAGGATATCAACGCCTATCTTTGCCGGAAGCTCCATTTGCCGGAGAGCGCCATCGCTGTAGCAAAGGAAAAAGCACGATAGCGATTTTGCACATTGGACTTCCATCCTCCGCTCAGATATGCTGTAAGCGGCTTGTTACCCACAGGCCGCTTATACATACTGAGGGAGGTCATACAATGCCGGACTATAAAAAAATGTACTTTGCGCTTACCGCCAAGGTATCGGATTCCATAAATATCCTCCTTGCAGCGCAGCAGCAGGGCGAGGATGAATATGCGGAAAACCCGACGCAGGTTACGCAGCTTCGGGAGGTCAAAACAGAGCAGGCTGATGATACAGACACATAAAAACGAATTCTAAAACCTCATTACATAGGGTGTTCCTTTATGGGATGCCCTATTTTTATCCCCAAAATTTGTGAAAGAGGTGAAACACACATGGCAAAGTACGACGTGACCATCACGGAAACCCTGCAAACGACCGTGGAGATTGAAGCGCTGGATCGCTTCCACGCCGAGCAGATCGCATCGGACAACTGGCGTAATTCAGCGTATATTCTCGATGCCGAGCATTTTCAGGGCGTGTCCTTTGAGGCCCGGCTCCAGCAGAAAAGCCGCGACCATGAACGCTGATTTCTTTTTCGGCCGGTTGACCTCATCTTTGCGCGGGGAGCAAAGAGCAATTCACTACTACCAGCAAGCACTGGATTTGTGATACCACAAACCCCACGCCGTCCCGAAAGGGCGGCGCGCTTGTCAGGGAATTCCCTGAAACCCTTTTGAGAAAGAAGGTGCTGCCCATAATGAGAAATCGAAATGTTCATATCCAGTTCTGGCTAAATAAAAAGGAAGCGCAGGCTTTGGATAAGCTGGTGAAGAAATCCGGCTTATCCCGTGAAGCCTACCTCCGTCATCTGATAAACGGTGTGGTGCCCCAGGATGCGCCTTCGCCCGACTACTTCTCCATGATGAAGGAGTTGCATGCCATCGGCAACAATTTGAACCAGATCGCGCAGAAGGCCCATGTGCTGGACGTCATGGACGTGCAGCGGTACGACGAAAACATGCGTCTGTTCAAGGAGGCTGTGAGGACGATCACCAATGCCGTATTGCTTCCGAGGAGGAATGAATAGTGGCTACGACGGCCATATGGGACGTGCGCGGCTGGCTGGGCAAGGTTGTCATTTATGTTGAAAATCCCGACAAAACTGAAAACCCCGCTTTCTATCAGAAGCAGGACATGACGGACAAGGAGGCCCAGGGGCTAGCCGATGTGATCGAATACGCCGTACAGAACAAAAAGGTGCAAAAAAGCGCAGGGCTGGAAAACGACGTATCCTCTCTGTCCCGCTATGTGACGGGCGTCAACTGCTTTCCCGCCACGGCGCGGGAGGAAATGATGGCGGTGAAAAAACGGTACGGCAAGGAGGACGGTATTGTGGCCTTTCACGGCTACCAGTCCTTTGCCCCCGGCGAAGCGACGCCGGACGCCGCCCATGAAATCGGCATCCGTCTGGCAAAAGAGCTTTGGGGCGAACGGTTTCAGGTCATTGTCGCCACCCATCTGGACAAGGAAAACCATATCCACAACCATTTTGTGCTCAACTCCGTATCGTTCGCGGACGGCTACCGCTACAACGACTGTACGGACACCTATATGGAAATGCGTAAAGCTTCGGATAGGCTGTGCCAGGAATACGGGCTTTCGGTCGTTGAAAACCCCAGGCGCGGCAAGTCAAAGCAGTACGGCGAGTGGCGTGCCGATAAGCAAGGCAAACCCACTTGGCGCGACCTCATCAAAAAGGACGTGGACCGGGCCATCCGCGAAGCCATGACCGACCGGCAGTTCTTTCATAATCTGCACAGCATGGGATATGAGATCAAGCTGGGCAAGGATATTTCCGTGCGGCCGCCGGGCAAGGATCGGTTTTTCCGGCTTGCCCGCAATTTTGGCGAGGAGTACACGCTGGACGCTATTTGCCGCCGTATCCTCTCTGCCGGGACCCGACCAAGGTCCAAGGCTTCACCGCCCAAGCAAACCGTTACCGCGTACCGCTTTAAGGGTGATATAAAAAAAGCTGGGCGCATCGGTGGCCTGCGGGGCCTGTACCTGCACTACTGTTATAAGCTCGGTATTCTTCCCAAGGGCCGGGCGTCCCCTCAGAACATGCATTTCCTTCTGCGAGAGGATATCCGAAAAATGAGAACCATTTCTCAGGAAGCAAGGCTGCTTGCGCGGAATCGCATTGATACCGCAGAGCAGCTTTCTTCATATAAGGAAGGTCTGCAAAAAAAGATGGAAACGCTTGCCGCCGACCGCAAGCGGCTGAAAAACAGGCTGCGCAGCGCCGGGGACGAGCAACCGCTTGCCATACTGAAAGCGGACATTTCCGCAATCACCAAAGAGCTATCCAAGCTGCGCGGGGAGGTGAAGCTATGTGACGGCATTGCCGGGCGTTCGGAAATAATGGCCGAAAAGCTCAATGTAGTCCGTGAGGACGAAAAACAAGAAAAGGAGGAAAAAAGCCATGAACCATTCAGGCGAGGCGGCAGAACAGGTCTTTAGAATGACGCTGGATGGCGCGGAGGTTGCCATACGGCTGGCTGGCGCGGGTGCTAAAAATCTGGCGGTTTTGCTGTATACCATTCTAAGCCAGCAGAAAAAGACAAAGGGCCGAGCGCGGCTGGAAACCATGCTCAGAAGCGGTAAGGAGCTGGATGTTTTCAACGTCAAAAACAGCGACATGCAGATGTTTGTGGAGAAGGCCAAACAGTACGGTATTCTCTATTGCGTCATGCGCGACCCCAAGGGCAGCCCGGACGGCATCACGCCGGTCATGGTGCGTGTCGAGGATGCCAGAAGAATCAACGATATTGTTGAGCGCTTCAATTTTGCGGTTGTCAACACCGCGACGGTGCGCGCCGACATCGAAAAATCCAGAGCGGAAAAAGCCCCGGCAGAGCCGGAGAAGGCCGTGCCGGACAGGGACGCCACAGACAAAGTGGTGGATGAGCTGTTTGAAAGGCCCTTGCAGAAGGAGCAGGCACAGCCTGAAAACCCCACGGCGGCGAAGACGGAAAAATCCCTTCCGTCCGAGCCTATCTCAGAGAAGCCAAGGAACTCCGCCGAGGGTACTACTAAGCCGCCCGAAAAAGCGTCCTCCCTGCGCCCATCCGTGCGTGAGGAATTGAAGCAGATCAAGGCGGCGAAGCAGCAGGAGGCGGAGGCCCCAAGGCGCGAGGAACCTCAGCGCGAGTCCAAGACCAAACAGAATAAGCCCGCGCAGCACAAGCAGCCGCAGCAAAGGCCCAGGAAACAGAAAAAATCGAAAGAGAGGTAATTTTTTCATGAGTAACTTTGACGATATTTTTGATGCGCCTAAAGCGCAGGAATCCGCATATCAGCCGGACGCCTTTGACAAGGAGGCATGGGCGGCGAAAAAGCAGGCTGAGCGCAGCAGCGCCTACGAGCTGATCGACCGTACCGCCGAGGATGTCGTGCGAGACGGCGCGGCCTTCCAGACCTATCTGGACGTGCAGAGCCGCTTCGACCGTTATTCCGTGGGTAATGCCCTGCTCATCGCGGCGCAGAAGCCCGACGCGCAGAAAATCGGGGATTTCGATTACTGGAAAGACCAGGGCGGCTATGTGAAAAAGAATCAGAAGGGCATCGTCATTCTGGAGCCGGGCGACGAATACACCCGCGAGGACGGTTCCATCGGCGTATCGTATAACCCCAAGAAGGTGTTTGACATCACGCAGACCACGGTGCGCACCCGAATGCAGCCCCAGGTGAGCCGGGATGAGCGCGTGCTGATAAAAGCTCTCATCACGGGCGCACCCGCCACCGTACAGGCAGCGGAAAATATGGAGCAGGCCGGACAGGGCGCACTGTTGGACCCGCAGAAGAGTATCATTTTTGTACGCAAGGGCATGGACGGCACGGACATTTTCCGCAGCGTTGCCGTGGAGCTGGCCCATGCGGAATACGCGAATGGCGATCCCGCATATGATCGCAGCGCCAACGCCTTCCGGGCTTACTGCGTGTCGTATATGCTGTGCAGAAAAAACGGCATCGACACCAAGGGCTACGACTTCTCCCGCCTGCCGGACACCTTTGCCGGTATGGAGGCGCAGGACATCCGGGGCGAACTGTCAGCCATCCGGGATACGGCGGCGGATATATCCGCCCGCATGGCAAAGGTGCTGGAGCAAGGCAAATCACCACGGCAGCAGGGCCATGAAAGATAAGGAGGGTCCCCTATGCAGGATGAAACAAGAGTCCTTGAAATGGACAAATACGAGTACGGCGTCGTCTTTCATTCCCTG
>JAHDPQ010000161.1 GCA_018434245.1 Oscillospiraceae bacterium | reverse complement strand
ACCGCTCTAATTGATAACGGCGACATTCACTGCCTTATGATCGGCGCTGCCGGTGTAGGTAAAACTGCCAATTTTCTTTATCCCAATATCGAATATGCCTGTGCTTGTGGCATGAGTTTCCTCTGTACTGATACCAAAGGTGACCTGTTCAGAAATTACGCTGGCATCGCAAAAGATTACTATGGCTATAAAATATCGGTGCTGGATCTGCGTAACCCCACCCGCTCGGATGGCGATAACATCCTGCAGCTGGTCAACCGCTATATGGATGCCTATATGAAAAATCCGGAGAACCTCGCTTTAAAAGCCAAGGCCGAGAAGTATGCCAAGATTACCGCCAAGACCATTATCTCCAGCAGCGGCGAGGACTCGGCAAGCTACGGTCAAAATGCATTTTTCTACGATGCCGCCGAAGGTTTGCTGACATCCGTCATCCTGCTGATTGCGGAATACTGTCCTCCGGAGAAGCGGCACATCATATCGGTGTTTAAAATGATACAGGACTTGCTGGCTCCCTCGCCGGTGAAGAATAAAAGCCAGTTCCAGCTTCTGATGGATAAGCTGCCGTCTGACCATAAGGCAAAATGGTTTGCGGGAGCAGCACTAAATACCGCAGACCAAGCGATGGCCTCGGTACTGTCCACAGCTATGTCAAGGCTCAATGCGTTTCTGGATTCAGAGATGGAGCAAATCCTGTGCTTTGACAGCTCTCTTGATACGGAAACCTTCTGTAAAGAAAAGTGTGCCATCTTTATCGTACTGCCGGAGGAAGATAATACGAAATACTTTATGGTGTCGCTGTTCCTGCAGCAGCTCTACCGGGAAATGCTGACGGTGGCTGATGAATACGGTGGAAAACTACCTAACCGGATAATGATATTTGCAGATGAGATTGGAACTATCCCGAAAATCCAGTCGATGGAAATGATGTTCTCCGCAGGCCGCTCCCGCCGTATCAGTATGGTACCCATCATCCAGTCCTTTGCTCAACTTGAGAAAAACTACGGCAAAGAGGGTTCCGCCATCATCATCGACAATTGTCAGGACATTCTGTTCGGTGGCTTTGCCCCAAACTCCGAAAGCGCCGATATTCTATCCAGAGCGCTTGGCAACAAAACCGTCATGTCCGGCTCCATCAGCAGGGGGAAAAACGATCCAAGCCAGAGCCTGCAGATGATCCAGCGACCGCTTATGACACCAGATGAGCTGAAAACCCTGCCCAAAGGCAATTTTATTCTGGCCAAGACCGGCTGCTGTCCCATGCGCACCAAGCTGCCACTGTTTCTGAAATGGGGCATCCAGTTTGAGAAACCCTATGTGGTAGATGAACGTGCCGCCCGAAAGGTTCATTATGCTGACCGCTTTGAGCTGGAGCAGGAAATCCTCCAGCGAGGCTGTGCCTATGAGGAAGATGATTTTGCCGAGTTCCCGGAGCCACCCGGTGGCGACCGCAGCGGTGGATCTCTGCATACTCCAGTGCAGATTCATGAGCCGGAGCCTCCTGCCATGCCTCTGCGCACCGATTAGGGGGTGTTCGTGATTGAGCTATCTTTCCTCTCTCTACGCTGAAAATGTCCCTCACCGTGCTGTGGTGGTGTACCGCTATCTGAAAGATCGGGCGAACAAGGACGGAACCTGTTACCCTGCAATCGGTACCATCGCCAAAGATTTGAAGCTCTCCCGCCGCACGGTGCAGAGAGCCATCGCTGACCTTGAAAAGACCGGCTATCTTCAAAAGGAACAGCGCTGGCGGGAAAACGGCGGTAAGAGTAGTTTACTGTTTACGGTGAAATGAAAAAACACATACCCTGCCGCCAAGGGAGTAGTGCGACCTGTTGGCGGCATATGGTATGTGTCATCATGACCTATGCAGTGAACCTTTCACTCTAAGGATTTCTTTAAACACAGAGAAAGAACCGTATTGGGGGGTAGAGATAAGGAAATCCACCTCCGAAGAAAGAAGATGGATTTTGCTTATCTGGCATCCAATAACGCCTTGACGGTTGCAGCGGCTATTTTGATTTCCTTTTCGCTGCACAGCTGGATCATATGCATGAGCTGTTCTTTTTCTCTGTCCGTATGTTGAATTTCAGGATAAAAGATCGTATCGGT
>JAHDPQ010000012.1 GCA_018434245.1 Oscillospiraceae bacterium | reverse complement strand
GGATATGCTCTGTGATGGCTTTGGTTCCCACGCCGGACTGTTCGGCGGTGGTTTTTTATTAACCCCGAACCCGCTCTCTCTGAGCGATGGCTCGATTGATGGCGTTGACATAGGCAAGGATGGAAGCCTCGATAATATCAGTGGAAAGGCCCCTGCCGGTGTAGCTGCTGCCATCCTGCGTCACTCGGACAATGACCTCTCCCAAGGCATCCACCCCCTCGGTAACGGCCTTGATGTCGTAAGCCGCCAGAGGCCACTCTCCCCCTATAATTCGGGAGGTGGCGTTGTAGGCCGCGTCGATGGGGCCGTCGCCAGTAGCAGCTTGGGTGTACTTCTTATCGTTGTGGACCAGCGTCACACTGGCCATGGCCTGCATCTTATTTCCACTTTGAATCTGAAAGGCTTCCAAGCGGTAGAAGGGGGGAACCTCCGCTACCTTTTGAGTAATGAGTACTTCCAAATCCTTGTCGGTAATCGTCTTTTTCCGGTCCGCCAGCAATTTGAAGCGGGCAAAGGCATCGACTATCTCCTCTTTAGAAAGGGAGTAGCCCATGGCGCTGAGCTTGTCGCTAAAGGCGTGGCGGCCCGAAAGCTTGCCCAGCACCAGGGTACTGTCGGTTTTACCCACCGACTGGGGAGTCATGATCTCGTAGGTGATAGGGTTGGCTAGTACTCCATGCTGGTGGATGCCCGATGCGTGGGCGAAGGCGTTGGCTCCCACAATAGCCTTGTTGATAGCCACCGACACGCCGGTGAACTTGGAAACCCGCTGGCTGGTGCGGTAAAGCTTGGGGGTGTCGATGCCGTGGCCGATGCCGTAGATGCCGGAGCGGACGGTCAGGGCCATGACCACCTCTTCCATGGAACAGTTTCCAGCCCGCTCCCCCAGGCCGTTGATGGTGGTTTCGATTTGCCGGGCGCCGTTTTCAATGGCGGAAAGGGTGTTGGCCACCGCCATTCCCAAATCGTTGTGGCAGTGAACGCTAACCATAGCCTTAGAAATATTGGGTACTTTTGCAAAAATGCTTTGGATCAAGGCCCCGAATTCCGTTGGGGTGGCGTATCCCACAGTATCGGGGATGTTGACGGTGGTGGCTCCCGCATCAATCACCGCCTCCAACACCTGATAGAGAAACTCCGGCTTGGAGCGGCTGGCATCCTCACAGGAAAATTCTACGTCGTCGCAGAGGCTTTTGGCCAGTATTACCCCCTCTACCGCCCGGTGCAGCACTTCTTCCGGCTCCATGCGCAGCTTGTATTTCATGTGGATGTCGCTGGTGGCCAGAAATACGTGAATCCGAGGCTTCTTGCTGTATTTGACAGCCTCCCAGCCCTTTTGAATATCGTCGGGAATACAGCGGCACAAGGCGGCGACAGAGCAGCTGACATTTTGGGAAACCGCCCGGACCGCCTCAAAATCTCCGGGGGAGGAGGCGGGGAACCCGGCTTCTATCACATCGACGCCAAGAGATTCCAGATGGCGGGCGATTTCCAACTTTTCCGGGAGATTGAGGTTGACTCCGGGAGTCTGTTCGCCATCACGCAGGGTGGTGTCGAAAATGACAATCCTGTTGTTCTGTGCCATGATGATTCCTCCATTTTTCTTTCACGCGAACCGCATAGGAGCAGGTGGACGGTAAAACAAAAACCCCCGCCCTGAAAAATCAGGACGAAGGCTGAGGCTTCGCGGTACCACCTGAATTCGCGTATCAACGCGCGCTCACAACAATACGAGAAGAGTAAAAGCTCCTCCGATATCGGGTCCCCTGTAACGGTGGGCCTCCGGCATGGCATAGTGACAAAGAAAAACCTTTGCGTTGCACCTGCTGCTCCGGGACGAGTTCCCAACATTACCTTCCTGAGCCGTTTCAGCCCCCGACTCTCTCTGTATTTCCGGCAGATGTGGTAATGGTTCCCTTCTACGCAATTGGGTGTGTTAAATTGTATGTCACCTTACCACAGTTTGCCTGCCCCTGTCAAGAGAGGAGGAGTCATACTCTAAGAATCATCCCGGGGATTTGCCTCAACCCCCCCGGGATTCTTTCCACGAAAGCCTACAAAAACGCCCCGGCTTCTGTTCAATTTGCCAATTCCTCGTCCAAGGGAAAGAGGAGGGCGGGCAGACTTCCCCAAAAAGGAATGCCGCCCCTTTTGGCCAAAGAGCGGCAGATCTTCCTGCGCGGAAAGGGTAAACATCCTTGCCTTAGTGGCGGTTTTGCTTGGCGTAGTCGCCGATCTTCTTATCCATGTTGGAAATATGCTTGGTCAGCCACTCAATCACCATGTGGTTGGCGTTGATGATTACCGTGATGTTCCCACCGGACTCCTTATAGTTATTGCGCAGCTTGGTCAACTCTGCAATAAAGGCCATATGTGCTTTTTTCTGCTCCTCGTAGCCCGGATAGCGAATGCTCAGCATGTATTTTTCTTCATCGGCAAAGTGCTTTTTGGTGTAGCTATCCAAAAAGTCCAGCAACTCCCCTACATATTCCTTGGCCTGATTGTTCTTCCCCGCCTCAAAAAGTTTTTCCGCTTTTTCGAACCAGGTTTTATGCTGGTCATCAATCAGACCCACGCCAACCGACAGTGCCGGTGTCCACGGCATAGCTACTCCTCCTTTTTTTGGATGTAATAATAGGTTCTTTCTAGTTTACAGGATAATCCGGTGAGATTCAAGATGTTCCGACTATAAACTTCAGAAAATTCCAAATAATCTCAATTTCTAATGGAATGGGTCAAGCCATTTGCCTTATGCGCCCTCTATTGGCGGTGCTGTTTTTTTAGCATCATCTTGGCGCATTTATATACATCCCCGCAGCCTAGAGTCAGCACAAGGTCCCCTGGCTGGGCATGGGCCATCACATAGTCGGCAATTTCCTCAAAGGTTTCGAACCACACCGAGCCGGGGACCTTTTCCGCCAGATCCCGGGTGTAGATATTCCAGGTATTGTGCTCCCTTCCCCCCATGATTTCGCTCATCACCACCCGCTGGGGAATCTTTAGGGCCTGAGCAAAATCGTCCAGCAGCAGCTTGGTCCGGGAATAGGTGAAGGGCTGGAATACCGCCCAAACCTTGTTGTAGCCCATCTGAGTGGCCACATTGAGGGTGGCGGTCAGCTCGGCGGGATGATGTGCGTAATCGTCGGCAATGGTGATACCCCTCACCTTGCCCAGAATCTCAAAGCGGCGTCCCGCCCCCCCAAAGCCGGGAACGGTATTTGCCAGCTGCTCCGGGGTGGCTCCCACCGCCATAGCCGAGGCGCAGGCGGCAAGGGCATTGAGAAGGTTGTGCCTACCCGGTACACAAAGCTTTATTTCAGTCAGGGTTTTACCCTTGTAAACCAAGTCGAACAGGGTGTGGGTGGGGTCCAGCACCCGGATGTTTTGGGCGGTGTAGTCGTTGCCCTCCTCCAATCCAAAGGAGATAAGCTCCTTGCCCGCAAGCCCCTCCATCACCTTCCGGGTGTTGGCATCGTCCCCATTGTAGATCACGGTGCGTGTGGCAAGGTCTGCAAATTTGTGAAAGGACTTGATGACGTTTTCCAAGGTGCCGAAATAGTCCAAATGATCGGCGTCCACATTGAGGATAACGGCGATGTCCGGAGATAAATGCAGGAAGGTGTCCACAAATTCGCAGGCCTCCACCGCCATAATCTCGCTGTTGCCCGCCCGGCCGCTTCCATGAATCAGGGGCAGCTTTCCTCCAATGACCACGGTGGGATCCAGCTTTGCCCCCACCAGAATCTGGGTCAGCATGGCGGTGACGGTGGTTTTTCCGTGAGTTCCCGCCACACAAATGCAGCTACTATACTGCCGGGTCAACCAACCCAGTACCACCGAGCGCTCAAACACGGGAATCCCCTGTTCCCCTGCCGCCACCAGTTCGGGATTATCCTTCATAATGGCGGCGGAATAAATCACCAGGTCTGCGCCTTCCACCTGATGAGCCTTGTGCCCCATAAAGACGGTGACTCCCATCTCCCGTTCGGTGTCGATGGTGTCCCCGGGATTGTTGTCTGAACCTTGGAGCTGATGCCCCATACCGTGAAGAATCTGCACCAGCGGAAACATCCCTGAACCGCCAATGCCGATGAGGTGAATTCTGCGCTTCTGCTCAAGCAGTTTGCCAAGCTCCGTCATGCCATAGCTCCTTTATGATCCCTGATTCCCGTTTTAGGCGTACCGTTATCATTATATATTGGTTGCCACGGAAATAATCGCAAATTATGGAAAAATTTAAGTTCCGGCGCATACACTATAACATATCTGAATCAACGCGCACCGAAGGACAACAATAGTATCGAAATGCTGCTGTGCAGGCCCATCCCCGTCGACAAAAAAGTGGCGGCGGCTACAACTTTGGCCATCCAGTTGCAACCCATGTCAATCACGGGAGGTTTCTTCTTTGAACATCACGGATATTCGGGTAAGACGGACTTATCAGGATGCGCGGCTCAAAGCTCTGGTTTCTGTTACCATCGACCACGATCTGGCGGTTCACGACATCAAGGTGATCGAAGGGCCGGAGCGGCTGTTTGTAGCCATGCCCAGCCGCAAGGATGACAACGGGGTGTTCCGGGATATTGCCCACCCCATCACTCCGGAGGCCCGGTCAGTTTTGGAAAACGCTATCCTGTCCGCTTATCACGAATACCTGCAGCGGATGCAGGCAGAAGCCCAAGCGGCGGAGCCAGAGACTCCGCCCCCCCATGATGTGGAATGAACCGGTATCTATAGGGAAAACCAAGCTGTACTGCTACAGCTTGGTTTTATGTTGCGCCAGCTTGTGTTATTACGCCTGCACGTAGTCGGTCTGCTGGTGAAGGCGGCTGCACAAATGGTAGAATTCCCGGTAGCAGCGGTTGCCCTCCTCTATGCGCTCGAGGCTGTTTTCCTCCCCGCAAAGCCGGGCGTAAATTCTGCCAATTTCGTCGTCCACGCAGGTTTCCGAGCGCTCGCAGAGTATGTAGAGAGAATAGGCCGCCATATCCCGCACATGATCGGCCAAAACGGGAGTCTCATCTTCCAGATCGTCATAAAAGACGTTGAGGGCAGTTTGGGCCAGAATGGAGTTGGGGGAAAGGTCGGCAATCACCCGGTTGATCACATAGGAATACAGCACTGCCTTGTGGTGTTCCTGGGTGGCTGCTTCCCCTTTGAAGGCCGGGTCGTTGAGACTTTCCGCCACTCGCTCCCGCAGAGCCAGAGCAAACTGGCGGCCCAGGCCGCGGGCCTTTTCCACGTTGCCGGAGCTTTTTTGTTCTAGGTAGACTTTGGCCTCCACCTCTCCCGCATCGGAAGGAGCAGGCCTAAAGCTGTCCCCGGCTATTTTCATATCCTCGTCCCCTGCCACCGCCAAAAGGCCGGGCAGAACACGATTTTTGGCAGCGAGGAAGGTCATTCCCGCCAGAAACAAAAATCCCAGCTCAAACATCTTGCTTCTCCCCTTCTTCCAGCACCTGGCTCAAGGCTTTGGAAAGCTGGTCCGGGCAGGAGGTGGCTTTGTTCTCGCAGCGAATGCCGCGAAGCAGCTCCCGAATTTCCTGAGCTTTGCGCCCCCTGACCAATGCTTGCAATCCTTGAGCGTTGCCGTCGCACCCGCTGGTAAACTTAACATCCCGGATGGTTCCGTCCTCGGCGATATCCAAAAATATTTCTCGGGCACAGGTGCCTTTTGTCCGATAGGTATAGGTCATTTGGATGGTTACACTCCTGAAAATGCGTATTTTAACTTTTTATATTATAACACGCCCGGAGTCCGTCAGTAAAGGGATTTTCCCTTAATATTTGATTGCCTTCCCATAAAGATAGAAAATTGTGGCGGCGCGGCTCTTGAAAAGAGAAGCGCCGCGCCGGTGCCGCAGAAGGTGATTGCCCCGCGGGCCCACGCAGTTTACCGAAGCAGCCGATACCCCAAGGATTCGATGCTGTCCTCAATGAGCATGTGATCCAAATCCCCTCCGGTGACGGTGATGGTGCCCCGGTCCGGGTCCACCGATATAAACTCTATGCCGGACATTTTGGAGATCCGGTCGGTGATTCGCTTGGGGCCCTTGCCGTCCTGCAATCCATCTACTACAAAACTAAGCTCATTTCCCATTTCGGACATGTCTCCTTACTCCATATCTATGCGGGGACAAACCGATTATGCATTCCCCATCTTTATTTTGTCCGAATTTTTTTAAAATACAAGAGCCGGTGCCGTTTCGCCCGGAATGGCCGCCACTAGGGCAACAAAAAGGCCCCCGAACTTGAGGGCCTTGCAAGGGCAATGTTAGAGGTACAAGAGGGCATCCAGAGTTTCCTCGCTGAGGCTTCCGTCGGCGTAGAGTCCGTGTTCCATCTGGTATTCGTAGATGGCCTGAGCGGTGGCATCATCGTAGTGTCCGCTGGGAGCCTGAGTGTAAAAGCCTTTGTAAAACAGCTTGGCCTGGAGCAGATAGGTGATATTTCCCTTGGTTTTTCCCTTGACATAGTTGATGCTCTTAAGGTACTGACAGGCAAGATCGGTGATGGTGGGATAAATATCAAAGTTTTCGCCAAACTGAACATTGACCTCGGTTTGCAGGCCAATGTCGATGGCGGTGTTTACCAAATCCATGTTCAGGGTATCCAGATCCAGACCTGCACCATACCGCTGATTGAGGGTGTGCCGAATGGAGCGGGAAATAGCGGCGTCCACCCTGATCTCACGGTTTTGGCTGACGCCCCAATGGTCGTAGGCTACGTTTAAGTCCACCCGCCCGCTGATGCCGGGGACGCTGCCGTAGGAGGTGTACTGCCAGACGGCTTGTCCCAAAGCAGGTTCTTCTTTGTAGTTGGCCACCCAAAGCTTGTAGTCTCCCAATGCGTTTATGTCCAGGCACTCCCGGAAGAAGTTGGAGTAGCTGTAAAACATCACATCATATCCAGCCGCTCGGACCTCCTCCATAAACAGCTTGCTCAAGCGGGTCAGCTCGGAGCGGGAAAGTCCCCGGTGAGCCTCCACATCCAAAGCCACAGGATAGGTGATGTAAACCTGACGTAGCTGAGAGATAAACAGCTCCGCTTCCGCTATCATGGAATTGTAATCGGTAAATTTAGCGTAGTGATAGGCGCCTACCAACAGCCCTTCGCTGTAGGCTCCCAGAGCGTTGTGAACAAAGGTCTCGTCGGTTTGGCGGCCAAAGGAGGCTCTGGCCATTACAAACTTGACATCACTCTTGGCAACCTTTGCCCAGTTGATGCTTCCCTGATACTTGGAAACGTCGATGCCCGCTATGCCGCCCACTGCTTCGGCAGCGGCCCGTGTCTTGATGGTGACAGCTCCCTGAGCCTGCAAAGGCATCATCAGTGTAAAGCCCAGCAGCATCAGCATTGACAGAACAAAGGCAAGCGCCTTTTTATGTATTGCCTTTCCAGTGCTCATATACGGCCTCCCAAACAAAAAATTGACAGTTCTCGACCACTTTTGCAGCCATATTATACCATCAGTATAACAAAACTCCCCGCTGGAAGCAAGAAGGCAACCATAAGGAATAAAATGCCATACATCCTAAACACTAAGTGTTAAGAAAACAGCTTTTTCTTCCCTATTGGCGAAATCTGTCATATTTGTTCAGATACACTTAAAGCCTCGTTCACAATTTCTACATAAAATATAAAGTGACTACTTATAGGAACTGGAGTGCCGTTTATGAAACGATATGACTGTATTATTGTAGGAAGCGGTCCCGCCGGTCTGGAGGCAGCGGTCAACCTGTCCATCCGCGGCAAGAGCTTTCTGCTGTTTGGCAACGAAAGCCTGAGTATCAAGCTGGAAACCGCTCCCCGCATCGACAATTACCTGGGCTTGCCCGGCATTTCGGGCCGGGAGCTACAACAGCGGTATCTGGAACACTTGGATGATATGAACATCCAGCTACAGACCGATCAAGTCAACATGGTTTACCCCATGGGCGACTTTTTTTCGGTGGCGGCGGGAAAGCACACCTACGAGGCTTCTACCATCATTCTGGCAACGGGAACCGCTCCCGCCAAGCTGCTGCCGGGAGAAGAGCGGCTCTTGGGCCGGGGAGTGGGCTATTGCGCCACCTGTGACGCTCCTCTCTATCGGGGCAAGACGGTGGCAGTGGTGGGCTGGAGCGACGAGGCAGTTCTGGAAGCCAATTTTGTGGCCGAGCTGGCCGGAACAGTCTACTATTTGCCTGTGCGCAAATCCGCTCAAACCCTGCGGGAGGGCATCCACGTCCTCGCCGGCCCCCCAACGGAAATCCTCGGCGATCAAAAGGTGGAGGCCCTTAAGACCAAAACCGAAACCATCCCCGTAGATGGTGTGTTCCTGCTGCGAGAAAGCATCGCCCCTTCCTCTCTGGTACCGGGAATTCAGGTGGAAAACGGCTTTATTGTGGTGGATTCCGACATGCAGACCAACCTGCCCGGCTGCTTTGCCGCCGGCGACTGCACCGGCAAACCTCATCAGCTGATGCGGGCTGCTGGTCAGGGGCAAACAGCGGCTCTTTCCGCCACCACTTATCTGGACCGCAAGGCGGCGGATCAGTAGCCAAAGCAAACTGCAGCTCTCCTTGCAATAACGACAAAATCCGGGTATACTAAGGACATCCCCTTTGCTACTGAAAGGCGATACCCCAACGTTAAGGGAGGACGTATCAAATATGTTGGAACTTAATCGCGATTCTTTTCACACTTTGATAGAAGGAGAAACCCCCACTTTAGTGGATTTTTGGGCCCCTTGGTGCATGCCCTGCAGGGTGTTTGCCCCGGTGCTGGAAGACCTTTCCGACGAGCTAGATGGCAAGGTGGAGTTCGCCAAGCTGAACATTGACGATCACCCCGATCTGGCCACCCAGTACGGCATTGCCAGCATCCCCACCATCATCCTCTTTCAAAAGGGGAAGCCTGTCACCCAGATGGTCGGGGTACAGCCTAAGGACAAAGTATTGGGTACCATCAAGGCCCACATCTAATCACAAAACAGACAGCGATGGAGCAAAACGAGGGAGCGGGCGGCAGTCCCCTCCCTCTTTTTCATATGTCCACAGGGGAGCACGCAGCAAAACACTGTCTTTTCTCCACTATAACAGTAGTATCTCAAGACACCGAACGGAGCCTTTATGATCATCTCTCTGGAAAATATCGAAAAAAGCTATGGTGCCTCCCCCGTTCTGCAGGGGGTGAGCGCCCGCATTGAAGACACCGACCGCATCGGCCTGATCGGCCGCAACGGTGCGGGAAAAACCACCTTGCTCAACATTCTGTACGGGGATTTGGAGCCCGATGGCGGTACCATTTCCCGGGCCGATAAAACCTTTGGCTTTTTGCGGCAGAACAGTGGCCTTTCCTCCGGCAACACCATCCTGGAGGAGATGCGCTCGGTCTTTGCCCCGTTGCTGGAAGCAGAGCAGGAGCTGCGCTTGCTGGAACAGCGCATTGCCAAAACCCCGGCGCAGGACGCCTCCTATCCAGAGCTGACCGCCCGGTACGCCCATCTGCAGGGGCTGTTCGAGCAGCGGGACGGCTACCTTATCGATGTCAAAATCCGCACCATCCTTTCAGGAATGGGCTTTGCCGATACCGACCCGCAGACCCCGGTGGAGGTGCTTTCCGGCGGCGAGAAAACCCGTCTGGCCATTTGCAAGCTGCTGTTGGAGCAGCCGGAACTTCTCATCCTGGACGAGCCCACCAACCACCTGGATTTCCGCACCCTAAACTGGCTGGAAGATTATCTGCTCAGCTACAAAGGGGCATTGCTGGTGGTCTCTCACGACCGGTACTTTCTGGACAAGCTTTGCAGCTCCATCTGGGAGGTAGAGTGCCACGAGCTGTCGATCTATCCCGGCAACTACAGCCGATACGTCCTCCTCAAGGAGGAGCGGGTGGAGCGGCGGCAAAAGGAGTGGGAAATTCAGCAGCGGCAGATTGAGGAGATGGAGGAGTTTATCGCCCGGAACATTGTGCGGGCCTCCACCACCGCCCGGGCCCAGTCCCGCCGCAAGACGTTGGAAAAAATGGAGCGGGTGGAGCGCCCCCGTCCCCCGGCCCGTCCCCCCAAGCTGCGGTTTACCTACCGCAGAGAGCCGGTCAAGGATGTGCTGCAGGTGGAAAATCTAAGCCTATGTGTAGGCGAAGGGATGGAACGGCGCACCCTCTGCTCCGGTGTGGAACTACAGGTTACCCGGGGGGAGAAAATCGCCTTGGTGGGAGCCAACGGCATCGGGAAAACCACCTTTCTCACGGCTCTGGTGGGACAGACCGCTCCCCAGTCGGGAAGTATTGAGTGGGGAGTCAATACCGAGGTGAGCTACTTCGAGCAGGAGGAGTTTGGACTCCATTCCTCCAAAAGCGCTCTGGACGAGCTGTGGGACCGCTTCCCTCAAAAAACCGAACTGGAACTACGCTCCGTTCTGGGAAACATGGGCCTGACGGGCGAAGCCGTTTATAAAAAAGTGGGGGAGCTTTCCGGTGGGGAGCGTGCCAAGCTGAAGTTTGCCATCCTCACCCTGCGCTGTGGCAACGTATTGGTGATGGACGAGCCCACCAACCATCTGGACCTTGCCTCCAAGGAGGCACTGGACAAGGCCCTGCAGGACTATACCGGAACCTTGCTGGTGGTCTCCCACGACCGGTATCTCCTCAACAAATTCCCCGATAAAATCGCCGAGATGCACGCCGACGGCATCCGGATTTACAAGGGCAACTACGACAGCTATCTGGCCAGCAAAAGCGCCCAGCCCTCCGAAGACCGGCGTCAGCAGCCCGAAAAGCCGGCCAGGGAATCTTCTTACCGGGGCAAAAGGCAGCGCAGTCAGGATGCGGCCCGCCGCCGGGAAATTTCCCTTTTGGAGCAGGAAATCGAGAGTTTGGAAGAAGAAATTGCTCGGCTAGAGGGTGAAATTGCAAACCCCGAGGTCACCGCCGACTACCTGCTGCTGCAGCAGACCTGCGACGCCTTGGAGGAGAGCCGAACCGCCCACGACGATGCACTGTCCCGTTGGTCCCACCTTCTCGAGGAGAGTTAAAAAATACGCCCGTAGTCCTATATAAGCCTCTTTGGGGGGCCGGTCTGCTGGGTGGAGATGAGGAGATCCCATGAAATTCCAACGCAACGACAAATACACCACCATTGCCATCTATGCCCTGCTGGTCATTATTTGCTGCATCATCTTCAATGAGGGATTTAAAAATCTGGGGATGGTGAGGGGATTTTTAAGCCGGGTGGCTGGCTACCTGCAGCCCATCATCAACGGCATCGTCTTTGCCTTTCTCCTCAATCCCCTGCTCCGCTTGTTGGAAGAGCGCCTGCTGTCCCGCGTTCAAATGAAGCCTGTCACCCGGCGGGTGGTGGGGTTGGTGCTTACCTACCTGCTGGCCTTCACCTTTGTGGCGCTCTTTTCTGCTTTGGTGGTGCCTCAGATTTTCGCCAGCATCCAGAGCATCCTCAACAACCTGCAGGTTTACTTTAAGGCGCTGGAAAAGCTGTACAACAACATCACCAGCTTTATTGCAAGCTTTGGCGAAGGCACCGAGCTAGAGATTATGCTGATCGGAATCCTTTCCCAGCTGCTGGATTCTCTGCGCAATCTGGCCGCCGGTGCCAGTGAGTACTTTTACACCCTGCTGCCGGGAGTGCTCAGCGCCACCCAGCGAGTCACCACCTCCATCGTCAACCTGCTTTTGGGCGTCATCGTCTCCATCTACCTGCTGATGGACCGGGAAAAGCTCTTTGCCCAGCTGAACAAGACCCTGCGGGCCTTCACCTCCGACAGAGCCTACCACCTCATCTCCGATATTGCCCTGGATGCCAACCGCATCCTTAGCGGTTTTGTGCTGGGCAAGGTGATCGACTCCTTGATTATCGGCGTGCTCTGCTTTATCGGGATGAGCATTCTGCGGCTCCCCTTTGCGGTGCTCATCAGCTTTATCGTGGGGGTAACCAATGTGATTCCCTACTTCGGGCCCTTTCTGGGAGCCATTCCCGGCGCCATTATCATCGCCGTTACCAGTCCCATGCAGGCGGTGTGGTTCCTGATCTTTATTCTGGTGCTCCAGCAGTTTGACGGCAATATTCTGGGTCCAAAGATTCTGGGGGACAGTATCGGCCTTTCTGCTTTGTGGGTCATCTTTTCCATCATGCTATTCAGCGGCCTGCTTGGCGTGGTGGGAATGTTCATCGGCGTACCCCTGTTTGCTATCATCTACTCTCTGTCCAGACGCTTCATTGCCTTTTTGCTGGAACGCAAGGGGGAATCTTCCAACACCTGGGACTATGCTTCTTCCAAAAATCCTCGGATCAAATAGTGTTTGCCCTGTAGCTTTTAGGGTCTTGTGAATGATGGAATTGACAAGGCCTTTCCTTTTGGGTACCATGAAGGTTGAGCCGTTGAACTGATTGATGAGAAAGGCGATGGGATTCTTGGAAATATTCTTTTTCAGCGTCAACGCCACCCTTCCGGTGGTGCTGTGTATGGCCATGGGAATCTTTGTCCGGTGGAGAAAAACGGTGGACGAGGAGACCAGCAAGCGGCTTTCGGCCCTATGCTTCAAGCTGTTTCTTCCGGTTCTCACCTTCAACAACATCCGGGCCATCGACTTTCGGTCCGATTTTTCCCCCCGGCTGATTACCAGCGCTTTTCTCGGCATTCTCGCCCTGTTCACCGCACTGCTGCTGATCTTAGGCTCTGTGGTAAAGGATAAGGAATGGCTGGCAGCCTGTGTTCATGTGGGATTTCGGTCCAACTACATAATGCTGGGCATCCCTCTGGCTCAGAACATGTTCGGGCAGGAGGGCGTGCGCATTGCCTCCATGCTCATACCGGTGGCCACCATCCCCTTTAACTTCCTGACGTTGTTTCTCTTTAGCGTGGCGGACGAGCACAACACTTCCCCGGGAGCCCTGCTGAAAAGCACCATCTCCAAGGTGGTGCGCAACCCCCTGATCATTGCCACCGCTCTGGGAGTTGTGGCGTCCCTCATCCGCTTTACCTTCCCCACTTTTCTGGAAACCACCCTGCTGAACTTGGGCGGTGTCGCCTCCACCCTTTGTCTGGTGGTGCTGGGGACCCAGATTTCTCTGGAGAGGGAGATGCCTCACGCCCGCCGGGCCGTTGTCATGTCCATGACCCGCCTGATTTTTGTTCCGGTGGTGATGCTCACCATCTTTGTGGTGCTGGGCTTTCGGGGCCCGGAGCTGGGGGCTCTGTTTGTCCTCTTTGCGTCCCCCTGTGCCAACTCTTGCGCCATCATGGCCCGCCAGTACAACGTAAAACCCCAGTTCACCGCCCAAGTGGTGGCCCTGACCACTCTGTTCAGCGGTTTAACCGCCTTTGTAGGCATCTACCTGCTGCGGGCCCTCAGGTTCTTTTAATCTGAAACCTTATCCCCATCATCTTCGCTCCCCGGTGGCAAAAGCCATAGCCGGGGGGCTTTTTGGTTGCCCCATCGGAACCAGAACAGACGGAACTCAAGCCTTCATGAATATTTACCTTTTTAGTCTTTTAACTATAAAGAAGTGAGTCAGTCGGACGAATAATATGAATAGAAGCTTATTTTCTAAATGATTCCATTGTTTTGCAGAAGAGAGTTGAAAGGAGAGGTTATATGTCCACACCCATCAGCAACCATTTGTACGGCTACCAGTCTGCGATTTACGATACTAAAGTCAAAGCAGTGGAGAACACCGAGAAAGCGGAGCAAGAGCAGGAGACCTCCTCGGTTCCCAAGACCGATACCTTTGTCAAATCGCCTCAGTACAAGCCCGATATGGAGAAGGTCCAATCCATGAAGGCCGATCTTTCCAACAACGTAGCGGCCTTTAAAAAGATGGTGCAGGGTCTGTTCAAGAATCAGGGCATGATGGCGGAAAGCACCATGAATCAGCTTATGGAAATTGATCAGGCCACTCAGGCGCAGGCGCAACAGGCCATCTCCGAGGATGGCGAATGGGGCGTGGAAAAAACTGCCATGCGAATTCTGGAGTTTGCCAAGGCCATTTCGGGAGGGGACTCTTCCAAAATGGAAGCTCTGCGGGGAGCGGTGCAGCAAGGCTTTGCCGCCGCCGAAAAAGTTTGGGGCAGCACCCTGCCCGAGATCAGCTACAAGACTCTGGACCGGGTGATGCAGGGTTTTGACCAATGGGCCAACGAGGGAAAAACCGAGGCCTAGCAGGATGTTATCGTATAAAAGGGTATGTTTGCTGGAATTTCCTGCGGCATACTCTTTTTTTATGATCCCAGTCTTGCAATATTTGTTTTTTCACCCTTATGTGATATAATTACATATAATAATACAAATAACAAAAGCTGGATTACAGCGAATGATATGTAGGGGGTCAGGCGGTTTGATCAATCTAAATTCCCTGCTGAAGATGCCGGGGGTTAAAAAATATTCGCCGGAAATGATCATTGCCCGGGAGGGGGACAGCAGTTCCACCGAAATGTTTATTTTGCTCCACGGCAACGCAGGTATATACAAAAATTACAAGATGCCGGGCGAGGTGATGACCGGCACCCTGTCTGCGGGAGATTTCTTTGGCGAGATGACTTTGTTTGCCGAAAAAACCCGGGCAGAAACGGTGGTGGCTCTCACCGAACTCATTGCCATCGGTATCAACCGGCAGAATATCGGCGAGCTATTCTGCAATCAGCCGGAGCTCACCTTTGTATTGATGGAAAAAATCTGTAAACGGCTGGATACACTGTCTCAGGAGCATCAAAATCTGCTGATGGAAACCGGCAGGCTCTCTTCGGAGGCATCCTCCAGCGCCGCCAGTACACTCTTTCCCAAGGGGCATGGCTCCTACGCCCTTGATCTCAACCACCAATCCGATTGCCTGTATCTGGATTCCGTCACCTGTCCGCTGTGCGGCAACTCCTTTAAGCAGCCGAGTATCATCACCACAAAGCTGCGCAGAGAATCCACCGACCCGGATCTGCGGGTTCGCTATAAGGATATGGAACCTCTTTACTACGAGATTATTACCTGCCCGTCCTGCTTGTTCTCTGCCCAGAGCGACAGCTTTACCACCGTCTCCAAGGGGATTTGGTCTCAAGTGTTTCAGGCTGTCTCCCCGTATACCACGGAAAAGGTTAAGTTAAAAACCGGGGATCAGCGGGATACCTTCTCCGTCTTTGCGGGGTACTACCTGGCTCTAATCTGCGCTCCCCACTGCTTTGACGAGCATCAGGTGGTAACCGGAAGCCTCTGGCAAAAGCTCAGCCGCATCTACGACGACTGCAGCGATGAGGCGATGGTGCTTTACGCGGTACAGAACGCCCTAAAGGATTTCACCTATGCTTACGAGCACTACACCTTCAGCGACCGCAGGGATCAGCAAATCTGCTTTGTCATCGGGGATTTGCATCAGAAGCTGGGGGATTTGGATCAGGCTCGCAACTTCTTCTTCCAAGTCAAAACCAATCGCGCTGGCACTCCCCTGATGCGCCGGCAGGCCGATATTCGTCTGGATGAAATCCGTGAGCTGCGGCAACAGCAGCAAGAAAAATCCCAAAGCTGACCTTATCGGCAGACACAAAGGGAAGTGCGACTTCCCTTAAAACAAAGCAAACCTGTCATGTCCTTCATGACAGGTTTGTATACTTTTGATGTTGTTTTGTGAGAACTCAGGTTGCCCCTTGGCAGACGAGATAGCGCGGGGTGATGCTGCCGCGGGAAATGGCAAATTCCACTGCCTGATGGGGCTGCAGTGCGTCGGTGTAGGGCGGCACATGGGGGCAATCGGAGAAGAACAGCTTTGCGCCTTTTTGATCCATCATCTGCAAAATTTCGGGATGGGCGCTGCCAAAGCGGCAGTCGCTGGAGGCACAGGATACCACATACTCCGGGCGGATGCGATCCATCAGCTCCGGGCTTGCGCCGTCCAGCTGGCTGTGATGCCCCACCTTGAAGATGTGGGCGGCAAGGTCCCCAGCTATGGTGTCGTATCCGTCCCGATTGGTATCCCCCGGCAGCAGAATCCGCACCCCATCATACTCCAGCAGGAATATCAGACTGTAGTTGTTCATGGCACCGTCCAAATGGGCAACGGCAATCCGGCAGGCTTCTTCATCGGGTGCATTGCAGACGTCCCGAAACATCTGCTCCAACTGATCCACCTGCATTTGGGAGGGAGCCAGCACCTGCAGTGTCAGGTTTTGGCAAAGGGGAAAGACCTGCTCCGAGGCGACGATGGAGGAAATCTCTGTTCCCTCCGCCTCCAGACGGCTGCATAGACTGCGGTAATCGTTGATGGCGCAAACCTGCTTGTGGATGGAGGAGGTCCCGGCAAGGGACGGGGACAGATGGGGTATCTGCCGCCAGAAATCTGCGGAAAGGCTCTGCCAGAATCGTCGAGGCAGAATCTGCTTCGCAACAGGAAGCAGGCCGCACAGATGATCCTCGTGGATATGGGAGTTGACCATTAAATCTAGATGATCCACTTCCCGCTCCTTTAAAAACCGTGCGGCCGGGATGCGTCCGGTGGTGTTGTCGGCGTATTCGTCAGCTTCGGCACTGCCTGCGTCGATGAGCATGGTAAAAGTTCCGCCGGGAAACGCCGGGTCGGGACACTCAATGAGAATCGCCTCGCCGTAGCCCACATTGATAAATGTTAACTTCATCATAGCGTCACTTGATCGCCTTTTTGATGTAGAAGCTGGAAAGCATCAGCACAAGCATGGTCATGACGATGGCACCGGCGCTACCAAATCCAAACTTTAGGTTTTTGATACCGTAGTTATATAAAAACTGAGTGATGGTGGCGGTGGAGTTGGCCGGCCCGCCTCCTGTCAGAATATTGACCTTTTCAAAGAGCCGGAAGGTATCGATAATGCGCAAAAGGGTGCAGAGAGCCAAGCTGTTTTTGATGTTGGGCACCGTGACATACCAAAACCGCTGAAAAACATTGGCTCCATCAATGGATGCCGCCTCGTACTGGTCGGCGGACACCGACTGCAGCGACGCATATAAAAGCAGAAAAACAAAGGGAACATTCTGCCAGACGTCGATGAGCAAAATAGTGTTGAAGGCGGTTTTAATTTCGTGGAACCAGTTGTACACCGGAAGTCCCAGCGCAGAAAGCACCTGAGTGGCAATGCCGTAGTTGGGAGAGAGCATCATGCGAAAGCTCAAAGCCACGGTGACTGCAGGGAGCAGATAGGGCAGCAAAAGCAGGGTGCGCATCAGCTTTTGGCCCCAGCGCAAGCTGTTGACAAACACCGCCAGCAAAAGGCCAAACACCATTTCCAGAGTCACGGCCATCACCGTAAACTTGACGGTATTAAAGATGGCCTGCCGAAAATAGGCGTTCTTAAACAGGGTGATGTAGTTGCCAAGGCCAATGAAGGCGGCGCTCTGCTTTAAGTAGTTGTAGTCGGTGAAGCTGTAGAGGAAGGTAAAAACCAGAGGATACACCGTCATCACAATGAGGACAATCAGGGTGGGCGCCAACATCACATGGGGAAACGCCCGGTCTCCCAAGGTTCCAGAGTTTAACTTGTAAGGCTTGTTGGACATGGTGGGCCTCCCTGTTCCGATGATTTTGTCGAGCCGGCGCCGGGAACCTTCCCGGGGGCGGAGGGTTTCTCCTCCCCCGGGAAAGGGTATGAACGGCGCAAGGAACCTTGACCGCGAACAGGCGCAGAGTCAAGAAGCTTTACTATCAAAAAACACTATGCCAGAAGCATTTCCAGTTGAGCCTGGGCATCGGCAAGGCCGGCGTCCACCGTCTTGACACCGTTGACGATGTTGTCCATCTCAGCGCCAAGGATGTTGGTAAAGTCGGTCCACTCTTCGATCACAGGGCGGTAGACGCCGTTTTCCAGCGCGTTGCAGACGATTTCCAGATGAGGCATTTTGGCCAGAATCTCGGGGTTCTGCAGGCAGGAGTACCGGCAGGGAACGCCGCCGTTTTGGATGGAGGCCAGCTGCACTTCCGGGGACATGATATACTGCAGCAGCTTCATGGAAAGCTCTTTCTTCTCGCTGTTCTGGGGGATGCCGATGGTCCAGATACCGTATTCGGAGGTGGCGTACTTCTCGCCGCCCTTTTTGGCAGACGGGGGAATCATAATGTAGCTTGCGGCCTTGTCATCGGCGGGCACATACCAGCCCGGCCAGCCCACGCCCATGGTGGCTGCGCCGCTGTCCAGAGCTGCCACAACGTCGTCCTTGGACTGGGCCTCTCCGGTAGCGATCAGCTCCAGATAGAAGTTCATGGCTTCCTTAAATTCGGGGGTATTGACGGTGGGCTTGTTGTCCTTGTCGATAACCCAGCCCTTGTAGGCGAGGAGCAGAGGCAAGAAGTCGGAGACAAAGTTGTCGGGAGTATCTCCCCGCAGCAAGAAGCCCTTTTTGCCTTGAGCAGCGGCGGCCTTGCAGGCAGTCATGATCTCTTCCCAGGAATCGACGCCGGCAATGTCAACGCCTGCGTTTTTAACGTTTTCTTTATTGTAGAGCATGATGGTGACGTTGCCGAAGTAGGGAGCCAGATAAATCTGACCGTCTACCTCGCAGATGGCGGTGGTGTTGGGGATAATGTCGTTGTCAAAGCTGTAGCCCAATGCAGAAAGGTTGGCCAGTACGTTGTGGGCGGTAAACTCCGCCATCCAGGAGCCGTCCACCATGCAGAGGTCATAGGCTCCCTTGGGGTTGAGGGCATCCAGAGCGATTTTGTTGTGCAGATCATCAAAGGCAAGATCAAGCACTTCACACTTCACGTTATTGGCAGCCTCAAATTCCGGCAGAGCGGCCTTGATGACATCGGCATAGGAGCCGCCGCGCAGAATCAGAGTCAGGGTTTGGGGCTCGGATGATGGAGCGGGAGCCGATGCGCTTTGAGGGGAGGAGGCCGGTGGGGGAGCTTCCGAGGAGCCGCCCTGGGGAGCGCTGGAAGGCGCCTGGGAACCACATGCGGCTAATGTGGCGATCATTGCCACTGCAAGGATCATCGCAAGAAACTTTTTCATATTGCTGGTATCCTCCTTTTGCATTCAAGTGAATGTTCATTTATTGTTATTCTTTCACAGCGCCGCTTGATAAACCACTGATCAAGTAGTTCTGCGCAAAGATAACAAACAAAGTAATGGGGATCACCGAGACGACTCCCCCGGCGGCCACAAGGCCAAAGTTGGTTAGGTTATCCTCGGTGTTGAGAACCGCCAGAGTCAAAGGAACGGTGTAGTTAACCGGGGACTGGACAAAAATCACGCTGTAGGTGTACTCGTTCCACGCGTACATAAAGGAGAGCATAGCAATGGCGGCAATGCCTGGAGCCACCAGCGGCAGAACAATCCGCCGGAACTGCTGCCATTCCGTTGCGCCGTCAATTTTGGCGCTTTCCTCCACTTCCACGGGGAGGTCCTGAAAAAAGCTGATCATAAACCAGATGATAAGGGGGACGTTGATCAGCACACAGGCCAGGATGACAGGCATCTTGCTGCTCAGAACTCCCAGCTTGGAAAACATGATGTACAGGGGAATGGTAAAGGCCACCGGCGGCAGCACACGCACCAGAAGCACCCAATAGGTGGTGGGCTGTTTGATCCGGAGCCGGAACCGGCTGCGAGCGATAATATAGGCGGCGCACAGTCCAATTCCCAGAGAGAGCACCAGAGACACCGACGCCGTCTGCAGACTGTTGGTCACGGCGCTGCCAAATCCCCTTTGGGTAAAAAGCTGGATAAAGTGCTCCAGAGTCAGGCTGTTGGGAATAACGGAGATCTGTCCCTTTAGCTCCTCGGTAGGGCGGATGGCCATGGCAACCAGCCAGTAGATGGGAAATAGGGCGATCAAGAGCAAAATCAGGCTGACCAGACCTTTGATCAGCGTATGCAAAGGCTTCTTCACAAGCAATCCTCCTTCGGGCATATTGGGGGGTAGATGGCGCTGTCGTCAGCTGGAACCGCGAACGTTGAGCCAGGTGGGCAGGATGCTCACCTGCTCGGCGACCTCCTCGCCCCGCAGCAAAGCCTGAAGCTTTTCCACACAGAGCTGGCCCATACGCCTCCGGTCAATATGTACCGAGGTCAGCTCCGGTTCGGTGGTGCGGCAGCTGGAAGAATCGTCGTAGCCCACCACCGCAACGTCCTCGGGAATCCGCAGCTTGAGGCGCAGAGCCGCCTTGATGGTTCCGATGGCGATGATGTCGTTTGCGCCGAAGATGGCGGTGGGCGGGTCCTTCTGGCGCAGCAGCTCGGTGGCGATTTCCACGGCACTGTCGATATCGGGGTCGGACATGCGGATGTAACGGGCATCTACCGGAAGCCCATACTCCTTCATGGCGTCCAAAAAAGCACTGTACCGCTCACTGCAAATGTAGGGAGAAAAGCGGCCGGCGATCATGGCGATTTTGTGGTGCCCTCGCTCCACCAGATGCTCAACTACCTGCCTTGTGCCGTCCCGCTCGTCGGACAGCACATAGGGAAGATTCATCCCGGAGATGCGGTTGTTTACCATCACCACATGGATATTGCGGCTCTGAAAATCCAGCACCCGCTCCGCCTTGGCATTGCCTCCCAGAATAACCCCCTCAATCTGCCCACGCTTGGCGCTGTTGGTAGCCGAAATCCAGTCCTCCTCGGTGGAGATGAGCAGCTGGTAATCGTAGGCATTGCTTGCCTTCATGATACCTTCGCAGATTCCGGCGTAAAACTCATCCAGAATAGAGGAGTGGGCCTTGCAGATGAGAAAGGCAATTTTGTTGGTGCGCTGC
>JAHDPQ010000104.1 GCA_018434245.1 Oscillospiraceae bacterium | reverse complement strand
CTCGGCACTGGGTGGGCTAACTCCGGCACAGGTGGCTGGGCTTAAGCTTACCAAAAAACAAAAACGGGAGTATTTGCTCGTAGCTTGATGATATTCTATGATTGAGTGGGCTAATTTTTCATTTTAACTTTACAGTGCCATAGTTTCATTTCGGGTGACTGTAAGGGGGCATCACCCTCTTGCGTGACCCATTTTTCATAATCCGATACCGGACAGTACCCTGCAAGCATGAACGAGAATTCCTCCAAGCGGGAGGGCTTCACCTTGTCCAGCTCCATCTGCAAACCGTAGTAGCCGTTGTAAACCTTGACCACCTCGGCATCCAAAACATCAGCCCAAGCCGCTTTCCCGGCATCAGTCAGGGTGTGCTCATCCAGCTCCACAATGGTGGCAGGCGGTATCTCCACATCCTTGTGAAGCAGATGGATATCCTCCCAATGGAGATGGAGTAAATTTTTCAGCCTGCTGACCGGCGAGGGTAATTCCGGCAGCTGTTCCGGCTCCGTTTCCTCCGGCTGACCGCCATACTGCGGACAGAAATCAAGGTAATAGCACACGTCAATGCCGCTGTCGCCTAACTCAACATTGGCTACTTCCTCACGCTCATGGAGCATATCCAGCAGAGTATCCATGCTGCTAAAATCATGCTCGAAGCCGGTTTGCTGTGCCAGCTCATCAAAGCCTATAATCCAATTGCCCTCTGTCGTGTTCTGAGTGCCGGTGGTCACGATGTAGTCCGCTGCGGCTGTCATCAGCTCGTTAAGTTGCTGCAAGGCCGGGGAGGTTAGAGCGGAAATGTTGGGAACATAGGAGGCGTACCTGCAGTAGCCATAGCCCTCCGATTCCACCAGCAGTCCATCATTTCTGCCCTCGCCTGTGAGCAGCAGGCAGTGATACACACTGCTGCTGTCGCAGTGCATCTGATCGATATTCTCCTGAATAAAGTCATAATTCCTCATAGGTTTTTGCAGCACAGTTTCAAAAACTTCAGCGGGAAGCCGAATGGTTTTTGATACCTCAAAGCTCCGCAGATCGAAATCTGAGGGCTTCCGTTCAAAAATTGTTTTAATTACATATCATCTCCTTTTGTCTATTTGAGCCTGCCGTAAGCATAAAAGTGGCTGCGCCAATAGCGGCTGTTCAGATCCGCATAGCCAATTGGACTTCCACAGTGCAGCATCTGACCGTTCCCAACATAGATTCCGATGTGGCTTATGATTCCGGCTGAGGCATAGGTTCCTTGGAAAAACACCAAATCTCCGGGCTTTGCTTCCTCACGGGAGATCACGGCACACTGATTAAAAATACCCGATGCGGTAGTGCGAGGCATATAATATACGCCAGATTTGGAATAGACCCAGCACACATAACCGGAGCAGTCAAAGGAAGTCTGCGGAGAAGAGCCGCCCCAAACATATGGGTAGCCGATATATTTTTGGGCTTCCTCCATCAATGCCTGATAGGTACCATCGCCCATCTCTCCGGGATATTCTCCATCCTCCGCACCGGAGACAGCTCTGCCGTACTTGGCATGGGAGTAAATCTGCTGTGCATTTATCCGGTTTTCCGCTGTAATGGTTCTGCCGAGAGAGCTTTCAAGGTTTCCGTATATCTCATTCAGATCGCCAATTGGAACAGCCACTGTGTAGGTTTCCTCAGTTTCATTGCCATCCGCATCGGTGACAGTACGGGTGCGCTCCTCGTAGCAGACAAAGCAATCCGCAAAGGCTCGGTAATCGGAAGTATTCATTCGCAAATTTTCAGCGCCGAAATACAGAGAATAAAAAATCGACTTCATGCGGGTACTGTCGATGCTGCCACTTTCGATCATGGGAGTAATCTCAGACACAGCGCTGTCCAAATCGGAGAAGCCGCCCCGCATATCCTCAATGTACTGCCGGTACTCCGCTGGCACCTGAGAGGAGATACTGCCGCCGTGAAAGCTCAAATCCACAGCAGAATTGTTATGGTCTGCGGTACCGGACAGCAGGCTCATAATCATGACAATAATTAAAATAAATGGGGTGAGGATGGCGGCGATGACTACGCCCACCGCTTTCCATGTCCGTTTGTCGGTTGCGGCGGTGATTGCCGCTTTCACCGCAAGGGTAATGGTTGCCGGGTCTGCCATAGGTCATCACCACCATTTCTGCTGCCAAAGGTTGAACTGAGCATCCTCCACAGCCTGCTGCTCCTGTGCCAGCCGGATGGATTTCTCCACCGCCTGATCCAGAAAATCCGTATCAAAGCCTGCGCTTTCATAGCCCTCGGCAATGGTGTGGAGATAAAAATCCGAGGGTGCGCCGAACTCTCTGCCATCGTTCATGATGTAGCCCATTGCATTCACAGGCTTGCCGTTCAGATCCACCGCCAGCATTTCCTTGCGGTAAAAATTCGGAAATCCCTCGTAACGGTCGAGGGAAAGCTCATCCTGCGGCCTGATTTTCCATAGAAGCACAGGCACGGAGCTGCCCTCCAATGGTTCAATGGTAGCAACGGCACCACGGCTGCCGCCACGGAACAGCAGCTCATATCCCTTGACCTCGCTGGCTCCCACTACCTTGGCGGTGGGGCAGCGGAATGCCATCTGCGGCAGATGAAGATTGCTGCCATAAGCAATATATAAGCGGTTCTTTGTCATGTTCTCCTCCTATCATTCACATTCTCAAAGTAAAAGCCGGGGCATCTTCTGCCTCGGCTTCGATTGGTTCGGGAGCGGTCGGCTGGGCTTCTGCGGAGACCTGCTGTGCCTGCTCCAGTTCTTTTTCTTTTTTCTGGCGCATCCGTTCCTTTTGCTGTTCTGCCTGCTCCGGATCACGCCAAGCAATACAGCCGTCCAGATTCTTCAGCAGATGCTCACGGGCGGTTTTGAATTCATCCCCGATCAGCCCCAAGCGCAGCAGCCAAGTGCGAAAAGTATACTTTTCGTTGGTGGTCTGTGTCTTGGTGCGGCTGGCACAGCGCTGATTGAGCGCCTGTGCGGAAATGGCCATGCACAGCTGGATGTAGGCCTTAATTTTCCCGGCATGAGTAGTTCCGTTGAACAAACGGAACTCCACCGTGCCTTTCTGGAACACAGAGTGAAGATTCAGGCAATGGTACCGGCTGTCATCGTAGTGGATATTGCTACGGCTTTCGCCGTTGTACCAAATCCGACCAACCTGATCCAGTGTCCGGGGCTTTCTGCGGTTCAGTTCCTCTAAAAATCGGTTGTCCACCGGCTTGCACCAGCGGTGCTGTCTGGCCACGGACACCTGAAGCGCCTTGTAAATCAAATCTTCCTTGGCGGCCATGATATTGGTGATGTTCCGCAGGGTATTGGCATCAAAGGGCGAGGCATCCACATGAACATGGATGCCGCAGGAGCTGTTGGCAATGGCACCGGCCTCCCGGAGCTTACGCACCAGCTCCTGCACTTTTTCGATATCTTCCCAACGGCAGATGGGGCTGACCATCTCGGTTTTGTATTCCGCTGAGGCGGATACGGTCTGCCTGCCATCTTTTCTTTGCGGGGTAATGCTAGCATCGCTCATGAATTTCCACTTGCGGCCTTGTGAATCGATGGCGGCGTAGGTGTCATAATAGGTACCATCATACACAGCCGTTGTGCTAAAATAGGCTGCGGCAATATCGGCGGCAGCCTTACGGGTAATGCCGGTCAGCTCCACCTCAATCCCAAAGCGCTGGGCTTTCATGTCCATAACTTTCACATCCTTTCATTCACAGCGTTAAAGAGCTGTTTTCTTGAAAGTCATTAGGTTTTCTGATATAGTAAAAAAGTAGTATTCATTTTGGAAAGACCGACCTCTGAGTCCTTGGCAGAACCACCAGCCAAACCCAGCTAAAGGGATAAAGGAGGGATGCGTTATGAGCATAAAACGTTTGATAAGGAAGATAGGTTTTACAGGCATAACACTGAATATTGGATTTATTGGGCTTAACTTTGCTGGGGGTTCTTCCAAAGTGAATATTGCGAAAAGAGCTGTGTTGAACGAATACAACACAGCTCTTTTCTATCGTCCACCCGCCTTTCCGAACAACTTTGCCTTATGCTCCGGGGCATTGACCATCAGGTTATAGCGCTCGTTGCCGCATTTGTAGAGGCAGACGCCACGCTGCGGGTAACGGATCAGGTTATATTCGCTCTGCTCCAGTTGGAGAGTACCGATGTAGAACTTGGCATCAATATTCCCGGCATTAAACAGAAATTGATGGGTCGGGATGCTGAACAGGGGCTTGGTGTATTCCCGGATACCCTCGATGTTGAAGTCCTCCAGATTCTGTGAGGCAATAATCACCGCCGAATCCTTTTTACGCACACGCTTGGAAAAGTTGCGGACGTACTCCACGGCGGTGAGGTTGGTCAGGAACAGATAGAATTCATCAATGCTGGCGGCGGTGTTGCCGTTGGTCAGAAGTTCATTGCTCATGTAGGACAAAATGTTGAACAGCAGAGCGTTTTTCAGGCTCTTGCTGGCCTGAAGCAGTCCTTTCACACCAAAGGTCACAAAGCTGGAATCGGTGATATTGGTGTGTCCGTCAAAGAATTTTGACTCCGCTCCCTTGCAGATGGAGTGCAGCCCCAGCAGGATATTCTGCAGCAACTCTGCGGTGTAAAGCTGACGGCTGTTCTCATCAAAGGCCTTGTATTCTTCCTCAATGAGCGAATACAGGTCGGACAGAATGGGATAGTCCTTGGCAGTCAGCCGGTCGAACTTGGTGCTGTCGCTGATGCCGACCTTGGCATACAGCTTCTGCAGCATGATTTCGATGGTGTCGATCTCCCGGTCGGAAAAGTCCTTGTATGTCCTGAAAAAGTCCTTGAGAAAGGAAATATGCTGACTGAGCTTGCTGCTGATACGGAAGGTCTGCGGGGCATCCTTATCCTCCGGGCTGCCGTTTTCATCCCATGTTTTGGGTTCCAGCACATTAATGATAAATTCACCGGACATGAGATCAATGAAGCAGCCGCCGAGGTTGTTGGTCAGATCCTCGTACTCCATTTCGGGATCGAGCGCAGTGATATTCATGCCGGATTCCCGGAGATTGCACAGGATGAGCTTGAGCAGATACGACTTTCCCTGACCGCTGTTGCCAAGAATGAGGATATTGGCGTTGGTCTTGTCATCGGCTCGTTTATTGAAATCCACCAGCACATTGCTGCCAAACTTATCTCGCCCCACATAGAAGCCGTTGGCATCCGTCTTACCGGAGTAGTTAAAGGGATACAGATTTGCCACGCTGGAGGCCGGGAGAACACGCTCGAACTGGTCACGGAACACATTAAAGCCGCTGGGCATCACGCACTGGAAGCCTTGCTGCTGTCGGAGCATCAGTCTGTCCACATTGAGCTTGCTGCGAATCAGCTCGGTCATGACTTCAGTCTGTAACAGTTTGAGCTGATCCAGATCGTGTGCGGACAGTTCAATGTACACAGCCGAGTGGATGAAGGGCTCCCGGTTTCGGTGCGCCTGCGCCACGATGGTGGCCACATCCTGCAGATTGCTTTCTGCCATGACCGTCTGCTGCAAATCATTGGTGTTGGATTTGTTCAACCGGTTTTTATTAGCGGCGTTGCTGATGATTTTCTTTTCCTCCACCGGCGTGACATGGCGGGTATAGATTCGCAGGGTTACGCCGTCCTTTTCTCCCAAGTGCCGCAGGATGGCCTGTTCCTCGGTGGCGGTGGGGTATTCCCGCAGCGCCCAAACGCACCGAAAAGTGTTTCCGCAGATGAAGTGGTCGGTGTTGAATTTGATCACCGAGGGGGCGATCATATCCAGAAATTCTTGGATACGCACATCACAATCATTGATATGACATTTGTTTTTCATTTTCTATTCCTTTCTATTGAGGTGGAAGTATCTTTCCGCTGTTAAAATAATCTTAAAGCGTGATATAATGGATACAAAACATATAACAAAGAATATAGGGAGGGTTTAAAATGGAAAGACATACAACAACCCCTAAAGCAATAACCGATAAAATCATTGAATTCTGCAATGATATTTTAGATGGCGCAACTCCATTTTATATACCTGTTGCTGAAGCGATGAATAGCAAAGCTGGTGATTGTTATCGTAACGTTCAAAAGGTAGTTGCGAATAAAGGTGGGGAACGCATTTTAGGGTGGAATATCTGGATATGGACAAATATTTTAATTGAAGCTGAAGCCCATGCAGTATGGAAAAATACGAACGGCGAGTACATCGATGTAACCCCGCATAGCGACGGCGAGAAACAGATACTCTTTTTACCTGATACTTCTTTACAGTACGAAGGAAAACTGATTAAGAGCATACGTCAGCCACTCACATCATCCCAATTAGTTGCAGACTTTGTTGAGGTTACATCGAAGCTTGAAGAAATAAAGCGCAATTCTTCCGGAAATACAGTAGAGTTACCAGGAGATTTAGTTCAGCACTATATGTGGCTTTTAACAGTTTTTAATCAAAAAGTAGGACGAAATGATCCTTGCCCTTGTCAATCGGGTTTAAAGTACAAAAAATGTTGTGGCGTTTAATTTTTACTCATTCAAAATAATCCACCGTTCCCCATCGAAATCCTCAAACTTTTCGGTCGTGACATTCTGCTCAAAATAAACCGCAAGGATGCGCTTGATGTCCTCCTTTTCCGCTCGCTTTACGGAAAAGCCCTGCTCTTTCAGGGACTTCTCAATGCGGGATAGGTACGGGAACACCTCTTTTCCCTTTTCATTCCGCAGTCGAATCAGGATTAAAAACTCCCTTGCGGTAGCCATCTGCACCTGTATCCTGTCAAGGAAGGACAGGTCTTTTTCGAGGAGCTTTCGCACCACAGGATTCTGCTCCTGCTCCATGCGGCTGCGGAGAAACTGCTTGTTGTCCTCGAAGTTTTCCCGGCTGTTTAAGCATAAAATCTCGATTTCGGCGATTCCTTTGAGAACCGTCATCAAAGCATAAATACGGGTGCTGATGCTGGCCTCGGACAGCACCGATATGTTGCTGGGCTTAATGATAAAATACACCAGTTCTCCGTGACCATAGGTCTGCAGACTGTATTCAGTGATTTCCTTGGTTCCGATGAGCTGCCGGGTGGAGGCTCTTTGTTTTGCCTCCTGCTTTGCTTTTTTACTCACTTGGCGTATACCTCCATTCATAGAATTGCTGCTTGGTGATAAAAAAGGCACAGGCATACCGGAGAAAATCCAGAATGCTTGTGTCCTCAAATCGTATGGTTAAAAAGGCGTAGACGGCGGTCAGCACGATTGGCGGCACAAAGCCCAGCTGGGAAACCGCAAGCACAGAGAGAAGCAGCGCCACGCCAATGATGCCGATATCCCGCAGCTGCCACAGCCATAAAGTGGCCTTTGCTCTTAAGTGATCGGGGTAAATATACATGAGGCCGCCTCCTTTACATCCGCATGGAAAAACCGGAGCTTTGGTTCAGCTCCGGTTCCATTTCTTTTGCGGCATAATGCACATTGGGGGAACAACAGGACTCGTTCAGCTGCTTGGCATAGCTTTCGGCCTGTTCCATCGTGTCAAATTCCATCGGCTTGCCGTCATGCTTACACCAGCTTTGGGCGGCTCCGCACACCGAACCGGTGCTGCGCATCGCCCATACACCATATTTCTTTTCCATCGTAAAACCTCCTTGGATTTGTTCTGCGGATATCTCATGAACAGGAATACCCAGCTTTTGTGCTTTCTTAAGCTCCATCGCCATGCCGGTGGAAATCCGGCTGCCGCAGAGCCACAACTCGTCGCAGGCCTCCAGCACACGATGCCCCATGCGAAGACCGGCTTCCCGCTGGACAGGATCATGGTCGTCCAGAAACTGCGGGTACAGAAGATGAACAGCTACCGGCGTACAATTCTGCTCCATTGCATAGCGGCAAGCCGCCTTTGCAAACTCGACATTCTTTCGTACCTCACCGGCGTATGGCGAGGCGATATAGACCAGCTTGTTCTCACTCATTTTGCCACCGCCTGTACCACCGTTTTTGTCATGTTCACCGCCGTCTGCGCCGCATATACAGTACTCATGAGGTTAGCTTTCGTGCTGGTATCCAGCCCGAACTGTCCGGCAATGCGGGGGATTTCTCCGGCTGCCAGCATCAGTCCAAGCCCCAGCAGGGCATGATTTTTCACCACCATGAGACCGGCAATCAACACCGTTGCCTGCAGAAACGCTGTGAGGCATAGGCCGATGACCTGCTTGCACCATGAAACAAAGCCGTCAATATAGCCACGGGGAACACTAAACATATACAGGCTCCCCACCGCAATTTGAATAAGCAGGATACCACCCCGCTTCAGGTTGGCAAAGAACACCTTAATCACCGCATAGCCCATGAGAATTAGTATAAAGATCATCATAATGGGGCTGGTGATCGCTTTCAGACCGCCGAACACGCTGCTGGTCATGGCCTGCTCCAGATTTCCCGCATCCTGTAACGATGCGATGATACCTTGGGCTATCGTTCCGAAGTCGGTTCCAAGACCGGTGATTCCGGCAGTGAAGCTGCCCTGCAAAGATACCGATAGCTTATACAGTTCCACCGGTACCGTGGTGAACAGTCCAACAGCCATAAAGCCCTTGATGGCGTTGAGGGCGGTATCCTTAATGCTCCCCCTGCCGGACTGAGACTCAATTCCGCATTCAAAGGCAGCCACCACAAGACCAACACCGTACAACGCCCACGCCAGATAGGAAAAGAATAGCACGATGGACTGCACCCAGCTCATTTCGAATAGATCGGCTCCCATGTTTCCCATCTGCATAAAAAAGTCGCCGAGGAAGCCCACGATCTGACCGTAGATCCAATCTACAATCTGACCGAGGACAGTGTCGGCAACAAAATCCCATATAAACATTTAAAGTTATCACTCCTTTCTGTGTGAAAATAAACTGCTTATGGTAAAATAATTTGGGACCAATAAAAAAGAGCATACACAGTCAAGCGGCATCCCTTTGAGCTGTGGTATTCTATGGTCAAAGGAGGAGCTTATCATGCACGCATGGGAACAAATACAGGAAACCATAGAATTTATTGAAGAACATTTAGGCGAGGAAATAAATATTGACAGCCTCGCAAAGATGGCGGCACTGTCGCCTTTTTACTATCAGCGCCTGTTCAGCCGTTTGGTTAAAAAGCCGGTTGCTGAGTACGTTAAGCTGCGCCGTATGGCAAAGGCAGCCGAAGCACTGCTGCAAAAAGAACAACGCATTTTGGATATTGCATTGGAGCTTGGTTTTTCCTCTCACGAACACTTTACCCGTACCTTCAAGGATACCTTTGGTATGACACCGGAGGAATATCGCAAAAATCCGCAAACACTCAATCATATGACCAAACCGGAGCTTCTGCTTCACTACACCTTAATTGATGAAGGCGTACCGCTCATCACCGATGGGATTGTTCTGGAAATAAACCGAAGAGAAATTGCGGAACCGATTTGTTTTATGGGCGCTAAACAGGATGTGCCCATTCAGCATTTGGATGGATTGGGAACAGAATCAGGCATTGATCCGCTGGATGCCCTTTGGCAAAACTTCCATAAGCAGAAGCAAATAGTACTTGGTCTTTCTGAAGACACTGAAGAAGTCGGTGTGACTTTGCCATCTTTAGAAGAAGGGTATTTTAGCTATTTTGCAGGGGCAAAGTCAAAAACGGGAGCGGCTCCGGACGGGTTCATGAACTGGGAACTGCCAGTTGGAGAATATATTGTCTGCTCCTTTGAAGCTGAAAACTTTGAAGCACTTGTCATGGATGCAATTTATAAAGCACAGCAATATATTTACAACACATGGCTGCCAAATCACAAACTGCAAACAGAAGCATTCTGTGCTGAGCGATATGCAAGCCATTCGCAAAAAACCACAAGCATGGAAATTTGGCTTAAGCTGAAAAAGTAGATTTGCGCACATTGCACCGGGCAGCCGTGAAAACTGCCCGGTGCTTTTCCTTTTCTGATTTATGACTTGACAATCCGCTTGTTCAGAGCTTTAATACCACACAACGGAGGCCGCCGGAATAATTCAAAGGAGGTATTTGTGTGGCAGATTATAAGAAGCTCTACTATAAAATGTTTAACGCAGCAACCGATGCCGAGAAGCTCATTTCTCAGGCCGCTTGTATTATGCGCACCGTCCAGCAGGAGTGCGAGGAAACATATATGAATGCAGATGAGACCCCGCTGCGCCTGACAGATAAGCCGGAGGAGTAAAGCTCTGCGACTCCTGTGCTACATCCCCAGCACCTGCCAGCAAATCCTTGCAAAAAGACGGTGAATGTATCTTGAATTTTTCTTAGTGAATAATTTTTTCCGATACAACCAAAAATTTTTACGAAAATTGATAAGGGGCTACATCACGTTGTGATATAGCCCCTTACTTTTATTCTTCAGAGTATTCAATTGCATGAAGCGGACAAGCCCTTATGGCACTTTGGAGATTTTCAAAATCAAGTAATTCTTTATTATACTCTTTGACAGCAGCTTTTTTCCCTTTCATTTCAAACAACACGGGATAATTCTTCGCACATAGTGTACAGCCCATGCAGGCATTTCGGTTGATATGGAGCCCAGGCTTTACCATCACCTCTCCCGGTAGATCTTCGTCCTTAATGATTTTTGCTGAGATCCATGAGAAGATGATGATGGCAAGCACAGTAAGTACCCAACGAATAGCCATGAACTTCGGACCTAAAAACTTTGCCTCGTTGAGAAGCATGGGAACTTTAATTACAGCCCATGAGCTTAAGATAATGACAATATTGCGGATTGAAGCCCCCTTCTTGTGAAGCATCACGCACATGGGGAACGCCGCGTAAATCGGCCCCGCCGAAATACTGCCAACCACAAAAGAGAGGAAAATGCCTTTTGCCCCGGCATCCTTACCCAAATACCGCATGATCTTTTCCTTTGGAACCCACATATCCAAAAGTGCTGTCAGGACAAAGATAACCGGCATAATCATGAGCATTTCCTTAATGTAATACCCACTGTTTTTAACCGACTCTATTCCCATTGCCGGATTTGCGATAAACATGATGATATACGCCAAGGTGACAATCGCCAAGAATAGATTTTCCTTTACCTTTTTTAGGATTGTCATATTATCACCCCCATAACAAGCGCAATGACAATTGCAAAGAGAAAACTAAGACTATTGCGAACCGCAGTAAACTTTACACCGAATTCCTTTTTTTCAAGCGGGAACGTCACCACACCCACCATCGTCAGAGTTGTTAAAAAAGCAACAGCCGGTACTACACTGACGCCTGCACCCACCAATGTCCCCACCAGAGGAAATGCAATAAAGGCAGGAACCAGTGTGATCGTACCGAACAGTGCCGCCACAACTGTTGCCAACAGGACGGATTGATTGCTTACAAAGGCGGCAATTTCTGCGGGCGGCAGTATTGTTAAGATCAACCCGATTGCAAAAATAATGGATAGGATGCTTGCAAGCATCCCCTTTCCCATACCAAATGCCATTTTAAGCGCTTGTTTCGTTTTTACCTTATCCTTGGCAAAGGAGACGCCAAGGAAAACCAAGGTGCCGACCCATATTGCCAATGTAAAAATATCCACACATATTCCCCCTCACAAACTTATTTCCCTGGAGCCGGAGTTTTAACGACTATCAACTCTAAAGTATCATCATGTAGATTTTTGACATTCATTTTAATTCCTTTGGGGCTTTTCAGAACACTTCCAGCGGGATATTCATGGATTTCCTGTTCATCTAAGCCAATAGATAACAGACCCCTAACGACGGTCATATAGACATTGGAGTTTGAAAAATGCTCGGGTAGACCCTCGTTTTTACCCAGAATCATGTGATTAAAGTGTACGTTTTCATCGGCAATTACCTTTTCAATCGTGAACTCATTGCCCTGAGCCATTTGAAAAATTTGTTCAATCATTTTAAAAGCCTCCTTTACAAGAATAGCTATATTATATTCCTATAGCTTGAATAAGAATAGACACATAGGTTTCCTTTTGATATAATTGAAACAGGGAGGATGGCGAGATGGTAAAAGAATTAAAAGGCTTACCCCTTTTTCACAGCACAGATCGCAAAATCTTGGAACATTTGATTCAGGAAAAGCAGCTTTACAAACGAACATATTATAAGGGCGCAACGATACACGAACAGAATACAGAATGCTATGTTATGGATGTGGTCTACTCCGGCAAGCTGGTAGCCTACTCGCTGGCCCCCAATGGCTCCGAAACTGTTGTGTTTGAGTTTGGAGCGGGGAGTATTATCGGAGCAAACTTGCTGTTTGGCAACCAAAACCGATACCCCATGAGCATCTACTGTACCGCTGAGAGTGTTCTCCTGCACATTTCAAAATCCGGCATTGAGGAGCTGTTAAAGTGCTATGGCTTCGTGATGCATTTTGTGCAGTCTCTTTCGATAAACTCCCAGGGGATGAACCGGAAAATAGCCATGTACACGCAAAAATCCCTGCGGGAGAATCTGATGGACTATCTTCTGGCGCTCTCTACCCATCAAAAGTCGAAATCTGTGTTGCTGCCTGTAACAAAAAAGCAGCTTGCCGACTATTTTGGCGTTCAACGTCCGTCATTGTTTCGGGAGCTAAAACGCATGAAGGACGAAGGCTTAATTGAGATCGTAAACAAGGAAATAACCATCAAATTTCTTCGTGGGTCGGGATGATTTTTTTAAAAAGTTTTGCCTATATGTTCGTTTATATAGAGTAGCTTTTTTACAGCTACTCTATATAAGTCATATTGTTGTTACATACCAAGGATCGTCCAGTCAATACTTGCATAAAGACGGTGAACGAATTCTCATTCTCATAAACAACGCTTCCTTTCATATTGACATTTTTTGATTTGAAGCATATACTATATCGTATCAAGATAATTTGATGTGAGGTGATAAGCGTTGGATCTTACTCCAGAGAAAAATGCCAAGGTTTTCAAGGCGTTTTGCGATGAAAAGCGGCTGGCAATTTTGGAGCTGCTTCGCGGCGGTGAAAAATGCGCCTGTGTTTTGATTGAACAGATGGAAATCGGTCAGTCCTCTTTGTCCTATCACATGAAAATTTTATGCGAATCGGGCATTGTAGAAAGCAGACAGGAAGGCAAATGGACGCACTATAAAATCAGCGAGCAAGGCAGTTATGAAGCCATGCAACTGCTGAAAGCAATTACCACTCCCTATGCAACAGCGGACGATTCCGACTGCTGTAATCGGTAAAAGCCATCTGATGAGAGATGGCTTTTATTTGACGCAATATATCAATTTTTTTCGATATGAATATGCTATTTAAGAAAGAGAGGCGCTTTAACTTATGGAAATCCTTCAAAACGTGTGGCTGTTTTTTCAAGACCAAGTGCTTGGAATGAAATGGCTCAATGCGGTCATTGGTAACTTGCTCTCGCTGTTTGGTCTTGATGTATCGGGACGAATTGGCGGTAGCATTCAATTTTTTATCTACGATGTGCTAAAAATCACGGTGCTGCTCTGTGTGCTGATTTTTATCATTTCATACATCCAAAGCTACTTCCCACCGGAGCGAAGCAAGAAGATTATGAGCCGCTTTCACGGTGTGTGGGCAAATATCGTTGCAGCATTACTGGGAACGGTGACGCCCTTTTGCTCCTGTTCATCCATTCCGCTGTTCATCGGCTTCACCAGCGCAGGGCTGCCGCTGGGAGTGACTTTCTCATTTTTGATTTCCTCTCCTATGGTCGACCTCGGCTCGCTTGTTCTGTTGATGAGTATTTTTGGCACAAAGGTTGCCATCACTTATGTGATTGTGGGACTCGTCATTGCCGTAGTCGGCGGCACGCTGATTGAAAAGCTGCACATGGAAAACTATGTGGAGGAATTTATTCGTTCAGCAAGCAGCGTGGACATTGAATCTCCTGATTTAACCAAAAAAGAGCGTGTTCTTTATGCCAAGGATCAGGTAGTGTCCACTTTTAAAAAGGTTCTGCCATATATCCTCGTTGGTGTCGGCATTGGTGCTCTTATCCATAACTGGATTCCTGAGAGCTGGATTGAGATGGTGCTGGGCAGCAACAATCCCTTTGGCGTGGTGCTGGCGACATTGCTGGGCGTTCCCATGTATGCCGACATTTTTGGCACGATTCCTGTGGCCGAGGCGCTGCTCTATAAGGGCGCGCAGCTTGGCACGGTTCTCTCCTTCATGATGGCGGTCACCACCTTGAGTCTGCCCTCCATCATTATGCTGCGCAAGGCTGTGAAGCCAAGGCTACTGGGACTGTTTGTAGCGATCTGTACCATTGGTATCATCATCGTTGGATACCTATTTAATATTTTCCAGTATTTGCTGGTATAAAGGGAGGAAAAGAAAATGGCGAAATGTTGGTATCCTGTGATTGATTACCTTGCTTGTGCCGAGTGCGGCACCTGCGTGAGCTTTTGTTCCCACGGTGTTTATGACAAAGCGAAAGCGCCATCCCCCGTGGTAGTACGGCCTGAAAACTGCATCGACCATTGCCATGGCTGCGGCAACAAATGTCCTGTGGGAGCCATTACCTATGTGGGGGATGATACCGGCTGGATTCCTCCAAATGGTGAAAAGGCAGAGGACGAAAACACGCCCTGTTGCTGTGGTGGAACCAGTGATAACGAAAACGATGCCAAAGCGGTACTGATTCAATACCTGTATCTTGACCTTACAACCTGTGACCGCTGTATCGGCGCGGATGCGGTGCTGGAAGATGTGCTTCGCACGATTTCACCTGCTTTGGAAACTGCCGGATACCGCATTAAGATGCAAAAAGTGGAAATCTCCAGCGAAGAATTAGCAAAGGAATATCGCTTCTTGGCTTCGCCCACGATTCGAGTAAACGGGCAAGACATCTGTGGGCCTGTTGAGGAAAACGCCTGCGGCTGCTGCGGGGAAATCAGCGGAACCGATGTAACCTGCCGCACATTTGCCTACGAGGGGCAGACCTATGATGTGCCGCCGAAAGCTATGCTGGCCGAGAAAGTCTTGAAGGCTGCGCTTGGCGTGGAGCCGTCCGGCTGCGTTTGCGGCGAGTATACGTTGCCGAAAAACCTCAAGAATTTCTTTACAGGAAAGGCCACAAAGGACAGTTGCTGCTGCGTGGATAGCTGCCAACAAACAGACAAACGACATTGAAAACAGTCGGTTGATCATTGTTATAGGCGGTGTGATTCTATTCATCGGTTTCAATTTATTTGAGTTTCTAACAACAAATCATTTTAGGAGGATATTTATTATGGCATTGTTTGGTTTTGGTAAGAAGAAGGACGCAGCAGAAGAATTGGTGCAGTGTGATTGTGGCGGTATGTGCAAGCCCTCTGATATTGCCGCAAAGAAAGCTGCCGAAGAAGCAAAGGCAAAAAGCTCCGGCTGCTGTGGCGGCAATTGCAACGCAGAAACCATGACAGAGGCAGAAAAAGCAAAGGTCAGCGGAGCAGCAGTCAAAGTGCTGGGTTCCGGCTGTGCAAAGTGCAACGCTTTAGAAGTTGCCACGGTGGAAGCCCTCAAAGAGCTTGGCATGGACACCACTATTGACCATGTGACAGACTTTACGCAAATTGCAGCTTACGGAGTAATGACCACCCCGGCTTTGGTTGTGGACAGCAAGGTAGTTTCCTTCGGCAAGGTTCTGAAAAAGGATGAGGTCGTTAAAATCTTGCAGAAGGTACGGGGGTAATTCTATGGCAAAGGAACAATCACAAGGCATTGGATTCTTTCAAAAATACCTGACCGTATGGGTTGCTCTCTGCATGGCGGCTGGTGTTCTCATTGGTAAGTTTCTTCCTGCTGTTCCCGCCTTTTTAGGGCGGTTTGAGTACGCCAGAGTTTCAATCCCGGTTGCCATCCTCATTTGGGTGATGATTTACCCCATGATGATGAAGGTGGATTTTCAGAGCGTCAAAAACGTGAGCAAGAACCCCAAGGGCCTGTTCGTGACATGGGTGACCAACTGGCTGATTAAGCCCTTCACCATGTACGGCATCGCCGCCCTGTTTTTCTATGTGGTGTTCAGGGGGCTGATTGCCCCCGACCTTGCCAAAGAATATCTGGCGGGGGCTGTCCTTCTGGGGGCCGCGCCCTGCACGGCCATGGTGTTCGTCTGGAGCACACTCACCAAAGGCAATCCGGCCTATACGGTGGTGCAGGTGGCAACCAATGATTTAATTATCCTCGTTGCGTTTGTGCCGATTGTGAAGTTTCTGCTGGGCGTTTCAAAGGTGTCGGTGCCGTGGGATACGCTGATCCTATCGGTCATTCTGTTTGTGGTGATCCCG